>JAISQH010000179.1 GCA_031274385.1 Planctomycetaceae bacterium
TTCCCGACGTGATTGATTATCCGCGTGACATTCAGCCGGTTTGGGACAAACACTGTGTTGCGTGCCATCATTCGGAGAAGCGGGAGGGGCATTTTAATTTGTCCGGCAACAGGGGGCCGATGTACTCGATCAGTTATTCCAACATCATGACCGGAACGCATAGTGCGTTGCAAAACAAACAGTACGGCAAGGAAACGCTCATTGCCGACGGACGGAACAGAGCGCAAGGGAATTACCCGCCGCGCTCACTCGGTACGAGTGCCAGTGCATTATACACAAAGTATTGCCAGAACGGACATTACGGCGTAGAATTATCTGAACACGAAAAGACGCTGGTTCGTCTCTGGATTGAAACGGGGGCGACCTATCTCGGAACGTATGCCGGTTTGGGCAGCGGAATGCTGGGCGGTTATGCGGTGAACATGTTAGACCGGCAGGATTTGGAGTGGGAAAAAACGAAAACGATGCAAAAGGCGTTGCAGGAAAATTGTTGTTCGTGCCACACCAAAGAAACGCAGTTACCGCTTTCCGTTTCGGACGAAATCCGGCATACGTGGTGGGTTTATCCGAATGATCCGAACGACAGCCGCCGAAAGTATTCCCGGCATCTCTTCTTCGATTTGACGAAACCGGAACAGTCCGCGTTGCTGCTTGCTCCGATGGCAAAATCCGATGGCGGATACGAGAGTTGCGGTAAAGCCGTCCTGAAAAAAGGCGATGAGAATTACAATAAAATACTCGCCGGTATTGAGCGGGCAAAGTTACAACTCGACACCATCAAACGTTTCGATATGCCGGACTTTCAGCCGCGTCAGGAATACATTCGGGAAATGAAAAAGTTCGGAATTTTACCGCCGGAACACAACCCGGCAACAACAGTAAATCCGTACGAACTCGAACAAAATTATTGGCGTTCACTCTGGTATCGTGGAAAATAATTTGTTGCACAACTATTGAAAGTTTGAAAATAACTTCATAGTCTTGTGTAATATTAAAAAAATTTATAGAATACAAATAGAATATCGTCGGGAAACGACTCTCACAGCCTCTTGTTTGCGGATTTCTGCTTGGGGGGCTGTGAACTTGTCACTGATGCACTTTTTGTTTCATAAAATAAAACAGAATCGGTAATTTTACAAAATATCGACATGAATAAGATGCAAATAAAAAAATTTGAGGTTTTGGGTTTATTTGGTACAGATAATGTATCAATCCCATTTGATGATGATAACATAAAAATATTAGTCGGAGAAAACGGGCTTGGTAAAACGCAAATACTCAACCTTTTTTATTACACTCTGACTACGGACTTTTTTAGATTGAATGAATTTAATTTCTCAAAATTAAAACTCTATTTTTCAAACGATAAGTCTATTGAAATTCCTAAATCTCAAATTCGGGAATTAGTTGAAATAATATACGAAAATCCATTTGTAAAAGACCTAATTGATGAAATTGGTTATTCACAATTTGAAATGTTACGAAATAAATTTCGATATGACAGCAACAATTTTTCTAATTACCTTAATAAAGTAATATTATCTTCCAAATCAAAGTATTTACGTTACAAAGAATTAAAGCGTATATTTGAAGATTCTGATAGACTTTTTAATCCATTTTTTGATGAGCGTAAGAAAATTATAAAAAATGAATTGCAGAAAACAGAGATTTTATACTTCCCAACTTATCGAAGAATCGAGAAGGAATTATATAATCAGGAATATGTCGAGGATGATTTCAATATGAACGAAGAGAATACATTGATCCGGTTTGGAATGGATGATGTAAAAAGACGGTTTAATTTTGTACAAAATAAAATTAACAAACATCTCAAAGAAGGACTGGCTCAATTTACAAAGGACATTTTAATTGTTGTTATTGATAATGAACAGGCTTCGGAATCCTTAAATGATATTTATCAAAAAATAAATGAAAGCGATATTGATATTATTCTTTCCAGAGTCGGTGATTTACTTCCGAACGTACAAAAAGATGCCGTAAAAAATATTGTAGCGAATAAAGAAATAAAAAATCGTCTTTCGCTCCATTTACTTCAAAAATTAGTTGACATTTATGAAAAACAAAAAGAACAGGATCAATCTGTTAAATTATTTCGGGATATATGTAATAAATATTTGATTGACAAAAAAGTTTTTTATGATGAGAGTAACATTAAAATTGACATCAAATCTGATAGAACCCATGAGGAACTTGATTTGAAATATTTATCGTCGGGTGAAAAACAAATTATATCAATGTTTTCAAAAGTTTATTTATCTGATTCTGATAAAAGATTTATTGTTCTGTTTGACGAGCCTGAACTTTCGCTCAGTATGTTATGGCAAAAACAATTATTGCCGGATATTTTAAATTCAAAAAAATGTGATTTGTTATTAGCCGTGACCCATTCTCCCTTCATTTTTGACAATGAACTTGACAAATATGCTGTGGGACTAAATGAATACATCAAACCTTTGAATTAAAAGTTACGATGTCCTATATTGATGAATTAAGGAAAAGTAAGGAGAAGCATCAAGTTGCTTTTCAAAATTTTGCATTATCAACAAAAAAATATTCGGAACATTTATTTTGTTTCTTTGAAGGCAAAGATGACGTCTATTATGTTTCAAGAATAAGAAGAGTGACTGAAGATTTTTATCCTATTGAATGTGGTGGGAAACAATCTGTTCTTGATGTTTATGCACTTATTGTGAATAAACCGGAATATAAAAAATATAAACTCGGTTTTTTCATTGATCGTGATTTTAATAAACCGATAGGTGAAAAACAACCTCCGATTTTTGAAACGCCTTGTTATTCTATTGAAAATTTTTATGTTTCAGTAAATGTTTTTAAAATGATCTTGGTTCATGCGTTTCGTATTACAGAATCTTATGATGAACAATTATTTAATGATTTATTGAAACTCTATGAAGAAAGACAAAAAGAGTTTCATGATGTTGTTTTATTATTTAACGCATGGTATTCCTGTTTGATTGAAAAGCGAGACAATGAAAAAATACAAATTGGTGTTCGGCTTGATGAAAAATTTCCTAACGACTTTATTGATATAAACTTACAAAAAGTAAGCAAATATTATGATTTTGAAACAATTAAAACGTTTTTTCCTGATGCAATTGAAATAGACGAATCGATATTAGAACAGAAAGTTGCATTATTTAAAACGGTTGAACAACATAAAGTTTTCAGAGGTAAATATGAATTGGAATTTTTATTAAAAATAATAAAAGCATTGCTGACGGATTCGTATTCTCATCACAATATCCTCAAACAAAAAGTTTCATTTTTTGGTTTCGGCGACGGAAGTGCATTAAATCAACTTCGATTATTGGCGATTTTGGAAGCCTATGCGGAAACACCGCAGGAACTGATCGACTATTTAGAAATAGTAACAAAAACATGATGGAAAATTAAAAATTTTTTCTTCATGTCTATCCGAGTTTTGGTGACAATTTATGTGTGAATGGTATGTATCATTGATCTTAATTTCATTCTCTGACCATTGTGGTTGGTAAGGAGAATGAAAATTTACAACAATCAGTTATGTTAATTTGGATACGAACTTGGCAATTGGGGGTTAAGAGTTTATTGTTACATCCGATGCGGTCGATGTTGACGGTACTTGGTATTTTTATTGGAGTTGCCAGTGTGATTTGGCTGATGGCGATTGGTGAGGGGATAAGTCTCAAGGCTCAGGAGCAGATTGAGAGTCTTGGCGCGAACAATATTATTGTCCGAACTCTTAAACCTGCCAATCCCGATATGGCAACATTGGGGCGTCGTTCTGTTCCGGTGTTTGGTTTAAAGCGGGATGACTACGAACGAATTCAGGCAACCATTCCGACGATTTCGGCTCACATGCCGGTTCGTGAAATTCGCCGGACATTCGCCAACGGAGCCAATGAATGTGACGGGCGGCTTGTTGGAACAACTCCGCTTTATGCTTCCATGTCGCAAATTGAAATGGATCGCGGTTCGTTCCTTACGGACATGGACATGCGTGAAGCGAAACCGCATTGTATTTTGTCGGCTGCGGTTGCGGAACGATTATTTCCTTCGGAAGACCCGATTGGCAAAACGATACGGATTCAGGGAAATGATCGCGGCGACACCGGATTTCCGTACCAAATTATTGGTGTTACAAAACCGCGCGGTGCCACCGCAGGAATTGGCGGTTCTTTTGCGGGTCAGGATTTTACGAACGACGTGTACATTCCGATTTCAACACTCTGGAACCGGATGCGCGATCTGGTGATGATTCGGAAAAGCGGCAACTTCGAGGGTGAACTTGTCGAACTCTCTCAGATGACGCTTCAGGTTGCCAATCGAAAAGATGTTAAGGAAACGGCGGAGATTGTCAAAACAACATTGGAACGAACTCATCGCGGTAAGGAAGATTTTGCGGTTGTTGTTCCGTTGGAGTTGCTGGAGCAAGCCGAAACAACACGAATTATGTTCAATATTTTTATGGGGTTAATTGCGGCGATTTCGCTTCTTGTCGGCGGTATCGGGATTATGAACATTATGTTGGCAACTGTTACAGAAAGGACACGAGAAATCGGTATTCGCCGGGCATTGGGGGCAAAGCGTGGTGATATTATCCGGCAATTTTTGGTTGAGACGATTGTTCTTTCTGTGGTGGGTGGTGCGGTTGGCGTTCTTGTTGGTCTTTCCTGTAAACCTGTTACTATTTTTGCGATGGGCGTTATTAAGAGTCAGATGCCGGAGATGATTCGGGCGTTACCTCCGATTGTTCAGGACATTAGACCGATGATTGTTCCGCTTTCGATACCGTTGGCGTTTTTTATTTCGGTTGTCATTGGTGTTGTGTTCGGTCTCTATCCGGCATACCGCGCCGCCGCAATGGATCCCATCGAAGCGTTACGGCATGAATAAAAAGTAAATCGTTAGTTCATGTTACATCGAATAATACGGAATTTTCAAAGCGAAATGATTGTAACAGTCTATTTTATTTTTTACAGGAAGAAAGGTAACAGTCTCTTTTGTTTTTAATGTTTCGCACAAAGGCGCAAAGAACACGAAGGTTTTGATTCTAAACGGATCGATTTTCTTTGCGTCTTTGCGCGCAATCCTTAAAAAATAAAATAGACAGTTACGTAAAAACGGAGAGTGGAGAATTTTCGTTCTTCAAACGTTTCTCTGCAAAATCACCGACTCTTATTCGTTACGTTCCATTCGGCTTTACGTTAGTCGAACTTCTTGTGGTGATTGCGATTATCGGCGTTTTAATCGCACTTCTGTTACCTGCTGTAACTGTCTATTTTAAAAATTGTTCTTGACAAATCTATTTTTGTTTTGGAACATTCTCTTGGAAATGGTAAAAATTGTACGTTAATCGTTTGAGAATTTCGCATCGCGAATCCAAGTGGTGACGGTGTGCCGCAAACGAATTGCAATAAAAATCGAAAGAATGATGGGACAAATCCAATACCGCGACCTTTAGGAAAGAAAGACAGCAACACTGTTGACCTAACAATAAAATTCGGATACAATTTTATTTGAATAATCCATCGTTTTTAGGGAAGTTGGGAGATTGTGGAAAATTGGGAATGAACAAAACACAATGATACACAAAATTCCATGCCCTGTTTAGTCCAATTTTTTTGGAAAGTTTTGTATTTCAAAAAAGTGTAATCATTGACCGTGTTTTTACCACAAAAATCTTAGAAATGAAATGTCTGATATTATTATCAAAGGGGCGCGGGAGCATAATTTGTGCGATGTTGATCTTGTGTTGCCTCGTAACAAATTAATTTGTTTTACTGGTGTTAGCGGTTCCGGCAAGAGTTCGCTTGCTTTTGACACGCTTTATGCTGAAGGGCAACGGCGGTATATTGAAAGTTTGTCGAGTTATGCCCGGCAATTTTTGGGACAATTACCCAAGCCTGATGTTGATCAGATTATCGGGTTGAGTCCGTCGATTTCCATTTCGCAGAAAGCCGGCGGGCAGAACACTCGCAGTACTGTTGGAACGATTACGGAAATTTACGATTTTCTGCGTGTTCTTTTTGCAAGAGTGGCGACGGGTTATTGTCCGAAATGTGGCAAACCGATCACCGCTCAAACGCGGCAACAAATCATTGACCGGATTGAAACCATTCCCGAAGGAACCCGGTTGCTCATTTTGGCTCCGGTCATTCGCGGACAAAAAGGCGAATTTAAAGACCTCTTCGCCGATCTGTTGCGGCAAGGTTATATCCGGGCAAGAGTTGACGGAAAAATCGTACGATTAAACGATGATTTGAAACTCGACCGTCAAATGCGTCACAATATTGAAGTTGTCATTGACCGTGTTGTTCAATCCGGTTCTGCCGGACGGAGCCGGCTTGCCGAATCTGTTGAACGCGCCTTGGCAGTCGGAGAAGGAAATATAATCGTTACAGAAGAATCGAAAACGGAAGATACGGCGGCAAACTCCATTGCCGGAAACTCAAAACAACAAAAAAGTACAAAAAAAACAAAAAGACCGGAGACGGACTCTTCTTCATTTCCGTTGCAAATTATTGATTTTCAATTCTCTGCCAAATATGCCTGCACGGATTGCGGTCTTAGTTTTGAACCGCCGAGTCCGCAACTGTTCAGTTTCAACACACCGCGCGGGATGTGTCCGAAGTGTGACGGATTGGGTGAGATTCATTCGTTTGCTCCTGAACTGCTGATTCCTGATCCCTCAAAATCGTTTCAACAAGGTTGTATTATTCCCATTGGAAAATGGCGTGATCTTGGTCGTTGGCGTCGGCATATTTTTCAAGGTGTTGCCGAAACACTCGAAAAAATGTACGAATTGCAGCCTCATTCGGTTCTTGAAACAGCGTGGGAGGAACTTGATCCGAAAATTCAACGGGCGATTCTTTGGGGAACCGGCGACTTGCATATTACGTACACTTGGCGCAACGGAGCAAACGGTCATAAGTGGGGCGGACCGTATGACGGTATTATTCCGAAAATGCTCTCGCAATATCGTGAAACAAAAAGTAAGATGCAACGCCTTGCGATGGAAAAATACATGCGTGTTATTCCATGCGGTTTTTGTAACGGAGAACGGCTCAACGAACAGGCGCGGTCATTCAAACTTGAAACAAGTAATGCGGAATGGAAAGCGGAGAATGAAAATCGGAAAGGAATCAATGAAAAGGGAACAAATAAAAATCTTCCGACTCAACTTACGTTACCACAACTTTGTCAGTTGCCGATCAATCAATTACAAAAATTCTTTACCGGTTTGAATCTTTCCGAATCGGGTCAAAAGATTGCGGCGGAAGCCTTGAAGGAAATTCGTAACAGACTCGGTTTTCTGGTCAATGTCGGTCTTGAATATCTGACACTGGGACGAACCGCTCCGACACTTTCCGGCGGCGAAATGCAGCGGATTCGATTGGCAAGTCAGATTGGCAGCGGCTTGGTTGGCGTACTGTACATTTTGGATGAGCCGTCCATCGGTCTGCATCCGCGAGACAATGACCGACTTCTTGCAACACTTGCCCGGCTTCGTGACCTTGGCAATACTGTGATTGTTGTTGAGCATGACGAAGACACGATGCGTGCTGCCGATCTGCTTGTTGATTTCGGTCCCGGACCGGGAATTCATGGCGGAAACGCGATTGAATTGACAAGAGACAATGGAAAACTGATCATAGGAAATACCGGAACAATTTCTAACAACATTGGTTCGAATCAGGAAAACCGGACAGTCAAAAAAAGTACAAAAAA
Source organism: Planctomycetaceae bacterium (assembly GCA_031274385.1). Classification (GTDB taxonomy): domain Bacteria; phylum Planctomycetota; class Planctomycetia; order Pirellulales; family Thermoguttaceae; genus WRKP01. Next base: position 7,753 of record JAISQH010000179.1, read on the forward strand.
ATCAAAAACTTCTGTAACGGAATTGCCTCATTTGCAATCCGCCGATTCTCATACTTCCTGTTTCTCTTCGCCGTTTGATTCATTAACTCTAAAATATCTGAATGGTGAAGAGTCGATTCCTGTACCGAAACAAAGACGTCCGATTGATACCAAACATAAAATTGTTGTTCGCGGAGCGTCTCATCACAATTTGAAAAAGATTGATGTTGAAATTCCTCTTGGAACATTTATTTGTGTTACGGGAGTTAGCGGAAGCGGCAAGAGTTCGTTAGTGAACGATATTTTGGTTGAAGCCTTAAACCGTGACTTGAACAGAGGATTCGGTGATCCGGGAACCCACAAACGGATTGACGGACTTGAATTATTGGACAAAATGATCGACATTGATCAATCGCCGATAGGACGCGGCTCTCATTCAAATCCGGCAACCTATATTAAAGTTTTCGACGAAATTCGTGCGCTTTTCACGGAAATTCCCGAAGCGAAACTCAAGGGTTATCAGCCCGGACGTTTCAGTTTTAATGTCAAAGGCGGACGTTGTGAAGCTTGCGAAGGGCGGGGAACTCAAAAACTCGAAATGGATTTTCTTGCCGATATTTATGTTACCTGTCCGGTTTGTCAGGGACATCGTTTCAATCACGAGACGCTTTCTGTACGTTACAAAGGAAAATCCATTGATCAGATTCTCAACATGGATGTCGAGGAGGCACTCAAACATTTTGAGAATCATCCAAGAATTAAACATTATCTGACGATGTTGAATCGGGTTGGATTGGGTTACATGAAACTCGGTCAGCCGTCGCCGACACTTTCCGGCGGTGAAGCCCAGCGAATCAAACTTGCAAGAGAACTTGTTAAAAAGAGTACGGGAAAGACATTGTATCTTCTTGACGAACCGACAACGGGTCTTCATTTTTCGGACATTAAAATGTTGCTTGGTATTTTGCACGAATTTGCCGATGCCGGAAACACGGTGCTGGTAGTCGAACATAATCTCGATGTTATTAAAACCGCCGATTGGATTATTGATCTCGGTCCCGAAGGCGGCGAAGCGGGCGGACACATTGTTGCAACAGGAACACCGGAAGACCTTGTCCGATGTGAAAATTCGTACACCGGACAGGCTTTGAGAAAATATCTTGATAAAAAAAAGACAACCGTGTCAGATGTTTCCGTGTCAGGGCGGCGAGGCAATCGTTCCGGTTCTTCGGAGGCAAAGACTTCCGGCTCGGCTGCGTTGGAATCAATTATTGTACGTGGTGCGGAAGAACACAATCTCAAAAATGTTTCAGTCGAAATTCCGCGTGACAAAATGACAATTTGTTGCGGACCGAGCGGCAGCGGCAAGTCGTCTCTGGCAATGGACACTATTTATGCCGAAGGGCAACGGCGTTATGTTGAGAGTTTATCGAGTTACGCGCGTCAGTTTATCGGACAGTTACAAAAACCTCGTGTGGAACATGTTGAAGGACTTTCGCCGGCGATTGCTATTGAACAAAAAGCCGCATCACATTCTCCGCGCAGTACCGTCGGAACGATTACAGAAATTCAGGATTATCTGCGGGTTCTTTTTGCAAGGCTTGGTGTTCCGTACTGTCCGCAGTGTGATCTTCCTATCGGTACACAAACGTTGGATGAAATTGTTGCGAAAATAGCGGGAAGCGGAAAGCCGGAAACGGGCAGCCGGATTTTGATTGCTGCGCCGCTCACTGTCGAAGTGGGACAGATTTACGATGACCTTTGGAAACGCCTGCGTTCGGAAGGGTTTAATCGGGTTCGGATTAATGGAACGCTTTTTTCGCTTGAAAATCCGCCGGAAATAGACCGTCGGCGAAAACACGATGTTGAATTGGTCATTGATCGGATTGTTTTGAAAAACGAAACCGTAACACTTTCCGCTTCTCACTCTCCGATTCCTGTAACGCAACGTTCAAGAATTGCCGACAGTGTGGAAACGGCACTTTCAATCGGACAGGGCATTGTTCACGTTATCGAAGCCGATGACACGTTACCGGAACAAAAATGGAAACGCTTCATTCACAGCCAACATTTATCGTGCGAAAAATGCGGACGAAGTTTTGAACGCCTGACGCCGCATCATTTTTCAGCCAATTCGCCGCTTGGTTGGTGTCCGAACTGCGAAGGTCTTGGTGTTCAGCAGGGAGCCAATTCAGCGATGTTTCTGAATGATCCGAAGCGGACGCTTGCCGAAGGTGCCGTTAAACTTTTTCCAGATGTACAAAAACCAATGGCAAAGGCAATGCTTCACGCTTTTGCCAAACAAACAGACCTTCCGTTGGACGTACCGTTTGACCAACTTGATGCAAGACACCGCCGCATAATTTTTCATGGAACCGGTGAAACTTGGTTTAGTGTTGAATTAAAACAAGACAAGAGACAATGGAAAACGGAGGACTTGGAAATTGACACAATAAATCAAGGCGTTTCATCACAAAAAAGTACGAAAAAACTCGGTAAGCCTGAATTCAAAACGTCCGGTGATTCGTCAACAATAATTCATTTTCAGTTTCAATATAAAGGTCTTTATCCGGCGATGGAGGAAGCATCGCGGCTTGTTCCATCGTTTCGTGGTCAAATGGATGAGGTTCTTAGCGAGGTCGAGTGTGGTGTTTGCATGGGCAGCCGGTTGCGTGACGATGCTTCGGCGGTGCGGTTTATTGGTTACACAATGGATCGGATTTGCCGTTTGCCGCTTGACAAGTTGATTGAACTGTTCGAGCAATGGCAGCCGAATGAAACGGAACATCAGGTTGCCGGTGATTTATTGAACGAAATCAAGAATCGGTTACGTTTTTTGGTTGATGTTGGTCTTGATTATTTAACGCTTTCCCGTTCGGCGCCGACGCTTTCCGGCGGTGAAACGCAACGGATTCGCTTAGCGGCTCAAATTGGCAGCGGGCTTGTCGGTGTACTTTACGTACTGGATGAACCAACGATCGGGCTGCATCCGCGTGACAACCGGCGTCTTATTAATGCGTTACGAAAACTTCGTGATCTCGGCAACACGCTTCTTGTTGTGGAACATGACCGGGAGGTGATTGCGAGTGCTGATCAGGTTTTGGATTTTGGTCCGAAAGCGGGCAAGTATGGCGGTGAAGTGGTTGCTCACGGTTCGCCGGAACAAATAATCAAACAACGCGGTTCTGTTACAGGACCTTATTTGAACGGAAAAAAAGCCATTCCGATTCCAAGCAACCGCCGTATCACCCCCGAACAAGCCGCCGCTTGCCCAACAAGAAAACGTTAATCAGAACCACAAAGAAACACAAAAAATCGTAACTTTCTGTTTTGTTTTTTATAGAAGAAAGAAGTGAAAGAAGATTTTTTATTGTGTATTTAATATCTTCCTTCTTTTCTTCCTGTAAAAAAAACTGATTATTTCGGATTTTGTGGAGAGTCTTCCCATTGTGGATTTTATCAATACCCGACTTAGTTAATAGTGGATAGTATTCACAAGCGTTCTTCAAAGGCTTGAGATTTTTTAAGTCAGTATTCAGCAAGACGAGAACGTGAATGTATCGAAATGGAAGACATTGCAGTTGGTAATTCAAATCCCTAAATTAATCAATACCAAACCGATTTTAATTTGCGCGCAAAGACGCAAAAATAATTAAAACCAATTATAAAAAACTCCAACTCGCCGCGTCTTTGCTCGCAAAATTGATAAAAACAAAGGAAACAGTTCGCAATGGATATTAACTATGTTGAATTTCGCCGCCGTATTTTTACGTGGTACCGCCAACATTCCCGATCACTTCCCTGGCGTTGTATTGGGGATAAAGCGGATCCGTATCGGGTTTGGGTGAGCGAAATCATGTTGCAACAAACAACAACGAAAACAGTTGAAGGTTATTTTGACCGGTTTGTGAATCGGTTTCCGACCATTACGGCACTCGCGGCGGCTCCTCTTGATGAAGTGAACCGGCTTTGGGAAGGTCTTGGATATTACCGGCGTTGCGTTCAAATGCACCGGGCAGCACAGGAAATCGTTAATCGATTCGACGGAGTTTTTCCGAATAAAATCAATGACGTTTTGAATTTGCCCGGAATCGGACGTTATACCGCCGGTGCCATTCTTTCTATTGCGTTCGATCAACGGCAACCGATTCTCGAAGCAAACACAATCCGTCTTCATGCCCGGCTCTTAGCACTCAAAGCGTTGCCAACACAGAAAGAGGCAAACGCCCGCCTTTGGGATTTTGCCGAAGCAATCTTGCCAAAGAAAAATGCGGGGCGTTTCAATCAGGCATTGATGGATTTGGGGAATCTTATCTGCACTCCGCAGCAACCACAATGCCGTCATTGTCCGGTTGTTCGTTTTTGCGAAACAGCACGGCTCGGTCTTCAATCGGAGATTCCCTGTCTGAAAGCCAAAGAGGAAAAAGAAAACCGGACTGAAGCGGCTCTTTTAGTGAAGAAACAAGGAAAGGTACTGATGATTCGTTATCCTGAAGGGGTTCGTTGGGCTGGATTGTGGGATTTTCCAAGAGCCGAAACAAACGCCGAGCAACCCAATAAAATTGCCGCAGATCAGGGATTCTGTGAACGTTTGTTGTTAATGACCGGTCGCCGTCTCGAACCGGGAACCCTCCTCGAAACAATCAAACACACCGTAACCCGATTTAAGATTACCTTACTTTTTTGCGAAGCAGTGGATCATGGAAAAATTGCCTTGCCGAACACGGTGAAGCCTTACGAAACCAAATGGGTTACGCTTGCCGAGTTGCGGCACATTCCGCTCCATTCCACCGGACGGAAACTAGTTCAAAAAGTCCGGCTGGAAACATGATAGAATTTGTTCGTCTTGTAATTGCCCATTCATTTTTGTTTGCCAAAGTCGCGCAACGACTAAAATCAATATGACTTATCTTCCCAGACCCCACAATTAAAAAAAGAACTCAATGAGCAAGACTGGCTAACCTCGCCGGTCCGGCAACTTCCAAGTCTTCCGAAATATTTTGACCCAATGAGAAAAAACGAAGCGGTAATGGATTGGTTTTAAGGAATTGGTAAAGATCGGTCAAACCCACCGCCTCATCCAACTTCGTCAGAATCAAATCAGTCGGTACAAGCGGTTCAAAACGATGAAGCGTTTCGGTTAACGCTGTTGCATGGGTTGTTGCCGGAAATAGAAGATGAACCTCGTCAGGTGACGCCGCGTCAAGCATCGCTCCCAACATCTGAAGCTTGGTTGTATTTTTCGGGTTTGTACCCGGCGTGTCCAGCAAAATCAAGTCACACGAACTCAATCGGGATAACGCCGTCTTCATTCGAAACGGCTCCGAAACCGACTCCATCGGAACTCCAAGCATTTCGGCGTACTTTCCAAGTTGCTCTGTCGCCGCAACCCGGTACGTGTCAACCGTTACCAAACCAACACGCTTAAATTCCTTAAGACGATAATGTGCCGCCAACTTGGCAATCACCGCCGTCTTGCCAACTCCGCTCGTCCCCAAAAACGCTATCGTCTTACGCTTGCCATCCAACAAATCCAACGGACCGCCAAACCGAACCGATTCCAAAAATAAAGCAATCAAACTCCGTTGCAAAACCGTTGGGTTGAGTTGTTCCGGCGTGAACTGTTGCCAAACTCCCAACGGAACAGGTTGCCATGCCGTTTGACGGCTCTCTGGTATCAACGGTGTTGCCGACCGGAAATACGATGGAAGCGTCAAAACAATTTCATCCGAATAAGCCGAAACCGGAACAGAATCGGTTGGAACCGGAGCAGGTTGTGTTGATTTTGGCGGTTCGTCATGGTTTTCCGCCGCCGTAATCTCAAAAAACCGGCGACGCCCCAATCCAAACAACCACGAAGTCTCCACCTCCCGCGTGTGCATAATTTTAGCGTCTTCACCCAACTCCGCGTAAATCCGGCGAAGTCCTTCCTGCAATGTGTCGGCATGGAACGTTTTAATATTCATAACAATAGGACGGCAAGCGTTTTTAACATCAACAGCAGGGAGAGTTCAATTGATTTGGTTAATTGATTCGGATTTGTGAAGAAATTCAGAGTTCCCCAATCCCCGCCGGACTCTGTTAATGTTATCAAAACCGGTGTTGTCTGTCCACTGTCCGGTAAAAAGGAAAAAATAATAGATTTGCTCCATTATTGTTATTATTGTCAACAGATTTTACAGATTTTACAGATTCGTATTTTATGAAAATCTGTAAAATCTGTATCATCTGCTGACAAAATTAAAAAACCATGACATTCCTTTTTAAGTTTTGGAACAACTCTAATGTT
>JAISQH010000211.1 GCA_031274385.1 Planctomycetaceae bacterium
TTCGGCTTTACGTTAGTCGAACTTCTTGTGGTGATTGCGATTATTGGTGTTTTAATCGCTCTTCTTTTGCCTGCCGTACAAGCAGCGCGTGAAGCCGCAAGACGGGTACAGTGTTTAAACCATCTTAAACAGATGGGTATTGGTGTCCATAATTTCCACGATACCATGAATGGGTTACCACCATGTTGTGCCGGTGCTGATTGGACGCTGAGTTGGGCAGATCCCAAAGATGAAGATTCGTATGCGTCCCGTGTTACGTTCTGGGGATTACTCTATCCCTTTATTGAACAGCAGGCGAATTACAATCTGCTCACAACAAAATTACAGCAAGATTTACGGGATTGGCCCAATGCCAGTATTTTGTGGAACACTCTCACTCCTGAAGAACGTAAAGGACTCAACAGTGTTTCAATCTATTTTTGTCCGTCACGGCGTACGATTCCGCAACCTTATGAAAATGGAGCAACCGGTGGGCAAGACGGCGGTTATCGTGGACCACAAGGTGATTATGCATTTGTCCATGGCGCAAGAGTTGTAAAATGGAAAGAATGGGTTTTTATTTGTGATGTTGTATCAACTGGTTATCCCAGAGCCACTCCATTCCGTGTTGCGGTTCCAGTTCAAACTAATGGCTGGATACCCAGAGACACGTTTGCCCGAATGGCGGATGGAACAAGTAATCAAATTATCGTTGGTGAAAAATGGATTGGTCGGAATGCATTAAATGCGTGTAATACCGGATTTGGCAGCAGCAGTCGATATATGTACGGCGACTGTTCCTTGTTAAGTATGGGGTCACTTAATACCTATGCAGTTGCTCGTTCCCACAATGCCCGTATTGCCAAAGAACCGAACCAAGATGATTTACCAGGTTTCGACGGCAGTCAGCAAGAAAATGCAACAAATCATGGATTTTGGGGTGGAACCCATCCGGGAAATGTGAATTTTCTTATGGGTGATGGTGCAGTCCGAACAATTGCTAATTCAATACCAACCGGAAACGATTCGATTCTTTCCTGGCTTGGTAATGTGGACGATGGTAATACAATTCCCGAATTTTAACCTCCAATAATATTATGAAATTAGTTTTAAAAATTGTTTTCGTACTCCTTTTTGTTTCATTTATGGGCTGCGGAAGGGGTTATGTTTCCTTTGGTGGTAAAGTAACGTTTGAAGAGGATGGCTCACCTTTGACGGTTGGAACTGTTGTATTCACGACGAATACGTTTCAGGCGGAAGGAGCCATTCATTCGGATGGAACATACCGGCTCGGTTCACTTTCTGAAAAAGATGGACTACCGCCGGGAACTTACAAGGTTTTCGTCATCGGCGCAGGAAATACAATAGGAGAAAAGTTTATCTCATCAATTGACCCGATATTTGCTGACCGGAATACAACACCACTTATCTGTGATGTTCCCACTTCCGGAAAAAGTAAATTTGATTTTACTGTCAAAAAATCTCGCAGATAATCTTGAAAAACAAAGAAGGTAACTATTCAGTAGTTCGGGTAAAATAATTGAAAATTGGGGAGGGAAGTTTCATGTAAACGAATTGGAACAACCGCTTTTTTAATTTTTAATTTTCCAAACGGCTGAATAGTTACGAATTTTTCATTAAATCTTTGCGCGTTTTATTATTTTCGTATGTTTTGTAGTTTAAAAATGGTTGGAAACTCGTCATCAATTCTCTTTACCTGTTATAATCGTTAAAGTTTTCCTAATTGTTTGGGCTGATTGTACCGATTATAGGGAAAAGACTGGTTCTTTTTTCCTTATTAAGCCGGAGAAAAACAAAATGCCGATTCCAAAAATTCTGTTTATTGGTTTGCTTGTTCTGACGATCACAACTTCGATGCGTTCCGAAGTCTCTGCGATTGGTTTTTTCAAAAAAAGTGTGGAAGCAGACCCTGGTAAAGAATATCGCCTGTCGGAGTTGAACGGACCAACCATGATTCTCGTAACCACCTTCGCCGGAAATAACGGTCGGCAGGAAGCAAACGCTCTGGTCTATGAATTACGAAAGAATTATAAATACAAGGCTTATGTTCACGAGCAAACCTTTGTCCATGATCTGAAAAAAGAAGAAAAACAACCGCAAAACCCTTACGCAAAACCATTAAAATACCGAAAAACCGGTTCACTGTCGGCTTTTGCGGTTCTGGTTGGTGATTTCCAGTCGTTCGATGATCTTGATTTTCAAAAAACACTCAAGGAAATCAAACAATGTTATCCTGAGTGCATGAAAACAGGTCAACCGACTTCTCAGGATTACAAAATCTGGCGAAGCAAAACCTCCGCCGCCAACGGAAAAGGACCGCTTTACATGGCGTTTGGTGTGGTCAATCCGATGTTGCCGCCGGAAAACCAGCGGGGAACGGTTGACAAACTGGTCGAAACGCTCAATGCCGATTCGCCCTACTCACTCCTGAAATGTCCGCGTCATTACACCGTTCGCATTGCAACCTTCACCGGAAAAATTATCATCAGGCAAGACGAAATCAAAGAAATCGAATCCGGTAAAAAACCGTTTTCCGAAAGCAAAACCTCCGAACTGGATATCGCCGGAAAAGCCGCAACAAAACTTTGCAAAGTCTTACGGGAACAAGGCGTTGAAGCCTACGAATTTCATGACCGCTACGCCAGTTTTGTAACCATCGGGAGTTTTGATTCGTATGGTCAGGAACTTCCCAACGGCATGATCGAACTCCATCCTGAGATTGCTAAAATTATGGAACGATTTCAGGGAAAACCGGCAACACAAGGCGTACAACCCGGAACCATCGCACACGAACCAGTGCGAATCGCCGGAATCGAATGTGATGTCCAACCCATGATTATCGAAGTTCCACGAAAAGGACGTTCCCGTTGAGTTTTCGTGTCTCATTGCTCGGTAATTTCACGGAATGAACAAACATGTCTCATTGTTCATTCCGTTTTTTAATAAAAGCAACTTCTAAAAACCGAGACGAACCACGAAACACACGAAATTTCACGAAAAATATAATTGCTGTAAATTGTTTATAGTAAAAAAGTTGTAACAAAAATTCTTTCGTGTTTTTCGTGGTTAAAAAAGAGTTTTTTAGAAGTTCCCTACAAAGTTTTCTCATTGTTACATCTTGTTTTATCAAAACGGATTGTTACAATGTTGCCATGAAACTTACCGTAGCCGACATTGAACAGATTCCGTTGGAAGAGTTGTTGTGTGAATCAGAACGGGTTCGCACAAC
>JAISQH010000225.1 GCA_031274385.1 Planctomycetaceae bacterium
ACGGGAATTGCGCCGTATATTCATCCTGATCTTGATCCGCACACGGCGGTTGCTCGTGGTGCGGCGATTCACGCGGCAATTCTCGAAGCACGTTATCATGCCGGTGATTCCCGATTCGGGGATCGAGTCAAGAAGTTGCTTGCCGGAATTCGTCAGGAAGATGTCAATTCGCATGGTCTTGGTATTGTCGCAATGGATCCGCGCACGAAAAAGGCAATTAACCATATTATGATTCCGCGCAACACGACGTTGCCGTTTGAGGTGACGCAAACATTTCAGACGAACAAAGAGAATCAGACACGGGTGTCGATACAGGTTCTTGAAGGGGATGCGCCTGACCCGATTGCTTGTTCGTTGCTTGGAAAATGTAAGATTACGAATTTGCCGGAACATCTCAAAAAAGGAACACCGGTTGAAGTGACCTATTCTTTTGATAAAAACGGTCGGATTTCGGTTAATGCCAAAGAAAAAACCTCCGGTCAGGCGGCGGTGATTGAAGTGGAACGGCGCGGAACTCTGACCGATCAACAAGTTAATACCTTCACACAACTGGCGTCAGAATACACCGTCGAATAATCTTTTTAATTGACAATTGACAACAATTGAAAATGCTGATTATTTCGGATTTTGTGGGAAATGATTTTAGTAGTACCAAGTTCTCCCATTTCCATTGCGTCATTTTTATTTGGGGAAATAGTTAATGGGAGGTTGTCTGAACTTTGATTAAACTGATTTAATGATTAACGCTGATTGACTGTAAAAAAAAATCACAGTCAATCAGTTAATCAGTTTAATCAAAGTTCAGACAACCTTCCTATGAAAAATCCCATAAATGTAGTAGTTATTCGCCGGTAATCAGTCATCGGTTTTTGAACCGCTTGCGTTCCCCACAAATCACAAACCCCAAACCCTAAACCACCAATTCCCTATTCCATGCAGGCGGAACTTCTTTATTCGGCACATGCTTTACTTGGCGAGGGACCGGTTTGGCATTCCGGTGAGCAACGGCTTTATTGGCTTGACATAGAGGGTTTGCGTCTTCACCGTTTTGATCCTTCGAGCGGTTTGGACGAATCCTTTTCACTTCCCAACCGGGTTGGTTGTTTTGTTCCGTGCCGCAACGGTCATTATCTTCTTGCGGCACAAACCGGAATTGAAGAAATCCGGTTGGGTGTAAACGGAGTTGAATTTCTTAAAACTGCGGCTCACCCGGAATCCGATAAGCCGGAAAACCGTTATAATGACGGCAAATGTTCTCCTGAGGGGCGTTTTTGGTTTGGTTCGCTCAACATGCAATGTCAACCGGGTCAGGCGTCGCTTTACGTTTTGGATGAACGGGGTTGCCGGACGGCGATTACCGGAGCCACAAATTCAAATGGTCTTGGCTGGAGTCCAAACGGGAAAACATTTTATTGGATTGACACACCAACACGGCGGGTTGAAGCGTTTGACTATGATTTACAGGAAGGCGAATTGACCAATCGCCGAACCGTGATTGCGTTCCCTGCCGATTCATCGGAAAATGTGGGGCGTCCTGATGGAATGACGGTTGATTCTGACGGAATGATTTGGATTGCTCACTGGCTTGGCGGGCGGGTGACCCGTTGGAATCCGGTCAACGGTTCGCTTTTGGAAACAATTCGGCTGCCGGTATCACGAGTGACTTCTTTGACGTTCGGCGGTTCGGAGTTCAAGACGCTTTTCATCACTACCGCAAGTCTGGGATTGTCCCCCGAATCCCAACCAAAAGAACCGGAAGCCGGGGGATTGTTCGTCTACGAATCAAAAACCGCCGGTTTGCCTGCCGCAAGTTATAATCTAACAAATTGCCCTGAAAGGGCATGGTAACCCGGAGTATCACCATGTTTGAAACGTTTCAGCTGCCGTTTATGCAACGGGCATTCCTGATTGGTGCGATTGCGGCGATTCCGTTTGGTTTGATCGGAACTTTTGTGGTGGTTCGCCGGATTGGTTATCTTGCGGGGGCGATTGCTCACTGTGCTTTCGGCGGCATCGGCATCGGACTTTACGGACAATATCTTTTGGCAGCAACCGTTTTAGCAACATTTTTTCCTCCAATGGGAGTTTCTGTTTTGGTGGCGGTGTTTTCCGCCATGCTGATCGGGCTGATTCAAACTCAGGCAAAAGAACGCGAAGATACTATTATCGGCGTCATCTGGGCTGCCGGAATGGCACTCGGTTTGCTGCTTCTCGAATTAACTCCGGGCAATGTCAATATTGCCAATTATCTGTTCGGTAACATTCTCCTTATTACTCAAGCGGATGTTTTTTGGGTTTCATCGCTGAGTGTTGTGGTACTTTTTGTTGTTCTTGTTTTTTTCAAGCGGTTGGAGGCGGTTTGTTTTGACGAAGAATTTGCGCGTCTTCGCGGTGTTGCGACGATGTTTTATTTCCAACTGTTGCTGATTTTAACCGCCTTGACGGTTGTTTTGTTGGTTCGGGTTGTTGGCATTGTGTTGGTCATTGCCATGCTGACGCTTCCCGCCGCAACCGCCTGCCGGTTTGCCAAACGGCTTTTTCCAATCTGTCTTCTTGCAATTCTGTTCGGTTGGGTCGTCACTTGGCTCGGTCTTGTCCTCAGCGTTTGCGCCAACCTCTCCACCGGACCAACCATTGTTTTGGTTGCTGCCGCCGTTTATCTTGTCTCACTCTTGTACCCGTTCCGCTTGAAAATCCGCAAAAATCCAAGCCGGAAAAATATCTGAACCGCAACCGGTTTGAACGCCATTCGACCGGCAACAGACTACACCCGATATAATAAGAATAATCCGTTTCTAAGTGGAAAGTCTTGTTTCGGAACGGCTTCTTGTCCGATCAACATGTCAGCACGCCGATGTTTCGGCATTCAGCAGCAACAGGGAAGAAAGAGGGATTCAAGGATCGAATAATAAAAACAAATATTCCGGTAACCTGTTAAACCCCCTCGATGTCACCATGAACGAAGAATTTTATGAAGACAATTTGCGTACTTTCCCCGCTCCGAAACCTCTTTTGGATTATGAAGATGTTCCTTTCTTTGGGAGTTTGCCTGAACTACTCCGATCAATCCGTTCCACATTCGGTCTTGAAATCAAATTCATTCGCGCAGGCGGGACATTGCCGGATATCATGGCGCGTTGTTTTACGATCAAAGTCGAAAATGGTAAATCACCGGGTTGCCTTGCTATTGTTCCGCCAAAATCCATTCAGAAAAACCAGATGAATCTTTCCGAACAGGACGATTTTCTCACTTCATTGGCATTGCTTCTTGGCGACGCTTATCGTTGGCAACAGATGTTTCGAAAATACGAAGGAGAACTCGCCTCACTTATTCCAATTCCGTCCGCCGAACCAAACGAATCTCAATTCTCCGAAACGCTTTTTTGTATTTTGAAAGAAGGCGCAAAAATACTGGATTGTCACGCTGCTTCGTTTTATCTTTTGGAGACGAAAACAAATTCGCTGAAATTGCGTTCTTGTTGGGGCTTACCGGAAGAGCGGCTGCTGGAACCGCCTCGTTCGTTGCATGATTCAATGGCGGATTTGGAAGCCATTCTCGGTCAGGTGGTGATTCTCAATGAAGATTATCTTTTCGAATCATGGGGAACACCGGAAGATTTTCCAACTGCGGTTTGTGTTCCGGTTGCTTCGCCAATGTCAATTATCGGAACTCTTTGGTTTTTTTCAGACCGGCAACGGAATTTTTCGGAACACGATCTGCGGTTGTTGGAAATTATTACGGGGCGGCTTGCCGCAGAAATCGAACGGGCTGCGTTGCTCCGTGAACTGGAACGTTCCCGAAAATTTAAGGCAACCGCCTGAAAGATTGGCGGTCGTTTTACTTTTTGGACGCAAGGAATGAGAAGTCGTAATCGGCAGGATTAATCTGTTTCCTGATCTCTTCGAATTCTTCCAGTTTTTTTCGTCGATAAGCCATTCTTTCTTCCGGGCTCATGTTCTTGGTTTCTTCGTAACATCTGTCACGGATCGCACGTACCATTTCGACGGAATCAGTTGGTAAATCAGTCGTTTTTTGCATTGTGAAATTCTCCTGTGAAAGGTTGAGGGGTTGTAATCATGATACGGTTAAGGTTATACTCTTTTCACTTGAATTTTCGGTTTTCTTTTTCCTTTTATGAAGTAATATACTCATTCCACAATAAAATCCCGTTTTTCCTTTTTTTTGAGAAACGAAAAGAACGAAACAACGAAATGAACTAAAAGGTTGGAAATAAAAACGTTCCTTATTTCTTTTTGACCCCGAAG
>JAISQH010000255.1 GCA_031274385.1 Planctomycetaceae bacterium
TTCTGTCCCGCAAGTTGTTCACTGAATAGTTGTTCCTGCAAATCAGGATCGTTCAGCTCCGTGTAAGCGTTGGCAAGCTCCATGCCGTGAACAAACAATTCAAACCGTTCGGCAAGCAACGGGTTGTCTTTTTTTCGCTTGGTTAGTGGACAAATGCTTGCCGGATAATCAATGACAAATGTCGGTTTGACAAGATTGCCTTCGACTTTTTCCTCAAACACACTGTTTTTCACCACATCAGGATGTTTTCCGGCAACATCAAGATTCAACGACTTGGCGTAACCGACAATCGCATCGGCATCGCCCGGATCAATTCCGGTATGTTCCTTAATCAGTTCGTCATAAGACCTTCGGGCAAACGGCGGCGTAAAATCAACCTCTTTGTCGTTCCATGAAATCACAAAATTTTGTCCGGTTATTTTCAGAGCGTTGCAAATGATCTTTTCGGTCAAATCCATCATGGAACAATAATCACCGTAAGCCTGATAGGCTTCGAGCATTGTAAATTCAGGATTGTGCCGTTGGTCAATTCCTTCATTCCGATAAACCCGACCAAGTTCATAAACCCGCTCCATTCCGCCAACCAACAACCGTTTAAGATGGAGTTCGAGGGCAATTCGCAGGACAAGATTAATATCAAGAGCGTTGTGATGAGTTGCGAACGGTCTTGCGGCGGCTCCACCGGCAATCGTGTGCAACGTCGGTCCTTCGACTTCGACAAAACCGTTGTCAGCCAACGTGTTGCGTACCGAATGGACAATTTTTGTCCGCCGCAGCATCCGCTCCAGCACGCCTTCCGTATGCACCAAGTCCATGTATCGTATCCGGCTCCGTAAATCAGGATCGGTTAAACCATGAAACTTGGCAGGCGGTGTTTCGATTGACTTGGACAGAAAATGAAGTTCACCTGCCGCAATAGACAGTTCGCCGGTTCGGGTTCGCATCAATTCACCGTCCACTCCAATAATGTCGCCAAGATCAAAACATTGAGCAAGTTCCCAATTCTTTTCGCCAACCTGATTTGCGCCAATCAACACCTGAATTTTGCCTGACCAGTCCCATAAATCGAGAAAGATCAATTTCCCTTTTTTTCGTTGTAAAATGATTCGACCGGCGGCGCGGATTTTGGGACCGGTTGTATGTTGAGTTGCCTCGTCAAGAACGATTTGGTTTTCCATTTCCCGGATTTTGCCGATGGAAACGTGATGATCAAAACGATGTCCCCACGGATCGAAACCAAGTTCTTCGATTTTCCGCAGTTTTTCACGCCGCGCCGCTTCCAGCACCACTCCTGTTCCGGTTGGTTCTTCTTTTGTCATTGTTTTGAGTTTGCAGATGATGCAATTTGATTGTTTAGCCGGATACCGCAGACTTCAATATCCGGGATATTTTAGTTCAGCGTTTAATGTTTAATGTTTATTGTGTAACGAGTTCCGGTTTTGGGACGTTTGCGAAAACATCATCAACCGTCATATTGGGAAAAAGATGATTCCTTCGCCATTCGGTATAATCAACACGCCGCTGATTAACAAGTCCGACAAAACGTTCCGCATTGGTCAATCCGAAACCATCAATCAGTAATTGCATCCCGTTTTCAAGAATATCATCATCAGTCATTTTCTTCTCTCCTTTATTCACTCCTTCAACAACGCTACGATTTCTTCGTCGGTCTCGTCACCGGGCCACTGACCAATAACCGCGTTATAATTCTTTGGTCCTTGTTCTGTTCGGATTCGTTGTAATTCTTTTTGAATCCATTGTTTTCGGGCTATCGGGTCGGTTGGAACCGAACTGACGAATTGCCGTGAATTTTTCGGTATTGCGGTAGCGGGCATGATCTTTTCCTTTCGATAACAGGAACGCTCGGTTAAACAGAAACAAAATCTTCCCTATTTTCCCAGATTTTCCGGCTTCGTCAATGCCGATACTTATGGACATCTTTTTCGTATTGCCTCCGGTTATCAATTTATCGGTACTGACCATTTAATTAACGATTAGTAACGACAATTGTTGTTGGACTTCTTCGAGGCGTTTCCGATCCGGCAGGGCAACAGGAATTTCATACGTGGCGTTTTCCTTAATCGCGTACACAATCAGCATTTTTTGTCCTTTTTCGTTTTCTTCTTCCCGTTCATACCGGAACAGACGGCGGCGAATCAGCAGAAGTGCCAAAACATAACGCATATCAGCGTTTTCCGGTTGCAATGATAACTGTTCAAATAAGTTCAGTAAAATATCATTCGGAGCAATTCGTACTTTTTTATCGTTGGAGTCGGGAACGGTTGTTTTCCACCAACCAAGAAACTCCGGCGGCGGTCCCTTCCAGTTTTCAGCAGCATAATCCAAACGTTTCACCTCGTCTTTTTCTTCGATCAGTACCGAAAAAAAGACTTCACCCGGTTGAAGTTCCCGGTTTGTCGCACTACAAATTCGTGAAGGACGCGGAATTTCCAAGTGATAGAAAGAGTGGGGAGTGGGGAGTGGGGAGTGGGGAGTGGAGAGTGGAGAGTGGAGAGTAAACCACTAACAACTGACTACTAACCACTGGCTACTGATTACTGATTTTGAAATCGATTTGTTCGCGTAAGATTCGGGTTGGGTATCTTTTTTTCAACTCTGCAAAATATTCTGTTTGAAGTTTTTGGCGGCGTTCCATTTTGATTCGTTCCCGAATTGTTACCTGAGCCTCAATAAACGGAGTGATTTTTGTTTCTTCGCGTTTCACAACACGGATAATATGAAAACCTTTATCCCCTTTGATAATCGGACTCATTTTATCAGCAGGTAACGAAAAAACCGCCTGTTCCAATTCCGGTGAAGTCAGGCTTCCTTTTTTTGTCCAATCCCAAAGTCCGCCTTTAGCAGCAGTAAAACCTTCGGAGTTGACTTTGGCGATTTCCTCAAAAGGATAACCGGCAGCCACTTGATTTCCCATCCAGGCGATTTTATTCCGTGCGGCTTCTTCTGTTTTGTGGTTCGAAAACGCAACAAATAACTCCTGCCATTGAACCCGTGATTCCGAAGTGAATTGTTCTTTGTGATTCGTGTAAAATTCCATCATTTCATCATGCGTACATTCACCGGTTGCCTCCTGCATGTTGAACATAATCCATTGTTGTGCAATTTTACTGCGAATCCAGAGCATCCGCTCCCGATCCAATGAACTGCCGAGTTTTTCTTTCAAATATTGTTTGAGTTCGATGTTATTTCGGACGCCGAACTCCTTAATCATTGCCGGAATTTCATGTTGATCAAATTCCTCACCGAATTTTTTATCAAACATTTCCCGTTCTTCTTTGCTTTTGGCGAGCAGATAATCGTTGAATACCAAAGCCACCATGACTTGTTCCTGAAGAAAAGCCGGATATTGATTTTCGACGAACATGTTAATGAAATTTTCTTTTTCCTCTTCTGTGATTTTGGCACGTTCTTCATCGGGAGCCCGTTTGAGATTTTCGTTAAGAACCTGAATACCCGCCCGGCGTAACTGCGGTAAAAGGTCACACATCAAAATGACCTGAGTGCCGACCCGCGCCACTGTTTCAGTGCCGTGACAAGGAACTTCTTCCGCCATAACGACCGGATTGATCTGGAATTGCGAAGCGATCTTGGGTTGTACCGGCTGCGGAACCGACAACGAAGTTTGTTGAAGAAGCGTTTGCGATTCGGCTAGCGGCAACGGTGACAACGGCGGTAACGGCTGGACATCATAAACCGATTTGGTCGGAGCCGGTGAAATCGGCGACGGCGGCGGCGTTTCGCCCAACAAAGCCGAAGAACCGGAAACCGAAGAATACGGTGTTACCGGCGTAACCGGTTGCGAATTTAATGTTTGTAAAAACGGGTCTTTTACATCATTTAAATCATTTTTAAAATCATGGTTTCCGGTTTCAGGAGAAATCGGAGAATGTTCCGCAAGCGGGAAGGCGGGATTGACCGGTGGATTGGTTGTTGTTTCAGGAGAAATGGCAGCAAACGGTAACGGTTCGTTTTTACTTGGGAGGATTGGCGGTTCACTCCATTTTTCCAAAGATTCAATTGCCGCAGCCGGAACTGCTCCACGCCGTGAAGAAGCAAAACCGGTCTCTTCCGGCGTTTCTGAAGTATTTATATTTATAGTGGAAGGAGTTGGAACGTTTTCGGCAATGACCGGTTTTCCGGCTGGTAAAACCGGGGTTGGCTCAACCGGTTTCGGTATTGTCGCCGGTTGTTCCGATTGAACAGCAATCGGAGTCGGCGGTAATTCTTGTTTTTCAATCGGTACAAAAGGAGGAATCGGCGATATTGCGGTTTCCGTCATCGGAAAAGCCGGATTTTTCGGCAGTTCGGGTTTGGGCGGTTCCGGTTTCGGCGGTTCCGCTTTCAGTGGTTCGGGGTTCGACGGTGTTGCATGAATAGGAGGAGGAATAATCATCGTCTCCGGTTTTACCGGAAATGTTGAAACGGTAGGCGACGGAGTATTGGTTCCCGAATAATGAGACAAAAATTTCGCAAGATGTTCGTCTTCCGGGCGGTTGGAAGAGGATTCCTGAGAACCAGCCGGAGCAACTCCTAAATACGAAGCACCCTGCTGCACTAATTTAGGATTGCTCGCAACAAGAACAATTGTCCCGATGGAAGCGAAAAATATTGTAAAATAAAAAAACTGTTTCACGGAAATAATGTTCGTTTGCCGCATTGATTGACGTGCGGTTGTGAACGTTACAAAGAGCCAAAGAAACTGGAAAGGTGATACTTTACCGAAACCTCCGTGTATCGTGTAAAAACATCATTCGTTGAATCATAAGGATTTTTGGCAATTCAACGCAAGAGCAATTTGGAGATTTTTTGTGAAATTTTGTGTTTTCGTGGGGGCGTCTTCATTTTAGAAGTTCTTTTGTATCAATTTATGAAAAAAAATTCTGATTATTTCATTTTTTGTGGGGAGGTTGTTCTTTACTGACCCCAAAGGGGTCAGAAAGAATAATGACCGCCTTGTCTCCCACGACACGGAGTTCAAAAAACCGCAATGTCTTTTGATTTTAACAGGATTCGATGACTTCTTTGAGTTCATCGTTTTCGATCATTTCTTTTTCGAGCAAACGTTCTGTCAGGCGTTCGAGGATATTGCGTTTATCGTGAAGCATTTCACGGGTTTTCTCAAAAAGACCGTCAAGAATCGAACGAATCTCCTGATCAATTTCCCATGCCGTTTTTTCGCTGTGCAACCGAGCCGGCGGAAAACCATCGCCCAAAAAACTTGATCGCGGATTTTCACGGAACGTCACACGCCCCAACCGGCTCATTCCAAAATCCATCACCATCGCTCTGGCAATATCGGTGGCGCGTTCGAGATCGTTTTGGGCGCCGGTCGAAACCGCGTCAAATTCCATTTCTTCCGCAATCGTTCCCGCTAAAAACGTTTGAATACGGGCTTCGAGTTCTTTTTGAGTCATAAGATACCGGTCATCTTCGGGGCGTTGCAGCGTGTAACCCAACGCCGCCAAACCACGCGGAATAATCGAAACCTTATGAACCGGATCGGAATTGGGCGTGAAATACGCCACCAACGCATGTCCACATTCATGAACCGCAATTCGTTTCTTTTCATCAGGACGAATCACACGTTGTTTTTTCTGAAGTCCGGTCGTGACCCGTTCGACACCTTCATTAAATTCGATCATTGTCACGCAATTTTTGCCGGAGCGGGCGGCAAGCAACGCGGCTTCGTTGACCAACGCCGCAAGATCGGCACCGACAAAACCGGAGGTAATTGACGCGATTTCTTTTAAGTTAATCTCCGGGTCTAATTTGATATTTTTAGCATGAACTTTCAGGATGGCTTCCCGTCCGATCAAGTCCGGGCGGTCAACAAGAACTTGCCGATCAAACCGCCCCGGTCGCAACAACGCCGGATCAAGAATTTCAGGACGGTTGGTGGCACCCATCACGATCACACCGGAGTTGGTACTAAACCCGTCCATCTCAACAAGCAATGCGTTGAGAGTTTGATCGCGTTCATCGTGGGCACCCATCGGGCTGTTGCCGCGAACCTTTCCCAATGCGTCCAATTCGTCAATGAAAATAATGGAAGGATTTTTCCGTTGAGCCTGATCGAACAAATCGCGGACTCTTGCGGCTCCGACTCCGACGTAAAGTTCGACAAAATCAGAACCGGAAAGACTGTAAAACGGTACATTGGCTTCACCGGCAACCGCTTTGGCAAGAATGGTTTTTCCGGTTCCGGGCGGTCCGACCAAAAGAACTCCGCGCGGGATTCGTCCGCCCAACGCCTGAAATTTCTCCGGCGTTTTCAGAAAATCGACAATCTCTTTGAGTTCGTCAACCGCTTCGTCAACACCGGCAACATCGTCGAATGTGATTTCGATTTCTTCCTGAGCCACGAGGCGTCCGCGATTCCTGCCGAATGCCATTGCGCCGGAATTACCGATTCCGCGAATTAAGAAAATCATAATTCCGACCGAAGCCACAAAAAGAAAGATGTAAAACCCATTTTCCCTGAAAAAGTTATAACCTTCGCTTCGATAGGTGAATTTACTTCGTTCGAGGCGTTCCAGAAGTTGGGTGCTGTCATCGGAAAAACCGGAGCGTCCGCAGAAGATCGGAAAATTGGGAATTGCCTTTTGAGGTCCCGGTTTCTTGGTTGTTTTGAGAACCTGACGTGTTACCGATCCGCGAATCTCATAATTATTAACAACCAGACGATCCAATTTGGAGTAGCGAACGGTGGAGGGGGATTGAGTTGTTCCTTCTTCGATAATGATAAAAGGATCAGGATTTTCGGGGGTTGTTGGTCCCAGATCGATCAGTTCCATCATTTTGTTGTAAGGAATTTCCTGACTTCCGGTTTGAAACATGGTCAGGATCAGAACAGTCCCGATGATGAGGGCGAAAATGAGTAAAACGGATGGAGTTCCGCTATCTTGTGAGGCAGTTTTTCGTGGTCGGGGCGTTCCTGAATCGTTGGATTTTTTTCCTGAGGATTCAGGTTCTTCCGGCGCAACGTCTTGGTTTTCCGATGGGTTGCGGGAGGAACCGGATGATTTACGGGAAGAATCGGGTGACTTGCGGGAAGAACCACCGGATTGTGGCGGTTCGGAAAGGTCA
>JAISQH010000261.1 GCA_031274385.1 Planctomycetaceae bacterium
ATAGCCGGCAGCGTTTGCCTCTTGTATCATTGCTTTTGTTGGCACTTTTAAGCATATAAATCCTGCAAGTTCTGCTCCTTCTTCACGTTCAAGAACGCCTCTCAAATCCCGTATATCTGCCGGTTTAATATTGCCGCCTTTAACCGATAAAACCATGCTGCATAATGTTTGATCGGTTTCAAAATAGATTCTGCCGTCAATTCCTTTATCAGCTGTTTTTTTATTGGAACAAAACCCGCCTGTTTTCTCAACCGCCCAATATTGAAACTGAAATGGATCCTGTTCAAACAGATACTGTGCTTGTTCTGTTGATTGCGGAATACCTTCAATATTATATTCAACATTTTCTTGAAACCCGAATTTTTGTATTCTGGTATCCTGAATTAATTTTATGGAATGAATCGCGATATCGCATCCGATCCATTGCCGATGATTTTTTATTGCCGCTTCAACAGTAGTACCGCATCCGCAGAATGGGTCAAAAACCACATCATTTTCTTTAGACGATGCTTTAATAATTCGTTCCAATAAAACGAGAGGTTTTTGTGTCGGATAGCCCAAACGTTCCCTTGAGGATTGGTTGATGATGTCTATTTCCCACCAGTCCTCTAATGCCACTCCGATTTTTTCATCTAAATAATCCCGAACAACCAATTCAGGATTTGTTTCTTCCCATTTCGAATGAACATCTTTTGCGGATCTGATAGGGCTTCCGGTAATTCCTCTGCCTTCAAGCCGATATAATCTACCGTCATTGTCAGACAAGCGGTATTTTTTTATTGTTGTTTCCGATAAAGGACGGGCTACAGCCTGCCAATCAAAAAAATATTGATCGCTTTTGGAATAAAACAAGATTGTATCATGTTTTTTACAAAAATGCCTTTTTGATTGAGGACGCGATTTATAACACCAGACGATTTCATTTCGGAAATTTTCATGTCCAAAGATATGATCCATTACTATTTTGAGATAATGGCTTGCGGTGGGGTCGCAATGCAAATAAACGGAACCGGTAGGTTTCAGAATACGGTGCATTTCTATCAATCTAATTGTCATATAAACCAAATACGCCAATAACTTCGGATTCGTGTTTTTCAGGGCAAGCACTAAATAATGCCAAAATTGTACAACATCTTTTTGAATACCATACGTTTGCATGATATGGGGAATGTCATTCGCCATTTCTGATTTTTCGTAATCAAGCTCCCATGTATCGCAAAAAGCCTCAATTTGTTCGGGTATGGGCAGTCCTGTCGTATTTCGATAAAGAAGATTATAACTTCTATTGCTATTGAAAGGCGGATCAAGATAGATCAAATCCACACTTTTGGCAGGCATTTTCCGCATTATTGTAAGATTATCACCGTAAAATAACTTATTCATCTTTTTTTATATGATACAATAAGGCAGTAGTCACAAGTTCTCTCATTTTTATTGCCTCATTTCTATCTTGTTACTAGGGAATTTTTCACAGGAAGGTAAAGGGAAAAATATTCAAAACTTCCCTTTACCTTCCTGTGAATGATTTTGTTAAAAAACAACATGAACAATTACAGAACTTTGTAGTAGATACATTTGCAAATATCACAACCGTTGCGTTGTTTTCAATTTTCTTCGGTTTTTTCATTCTGTTCGTTATTATCCTGCGTGTCATTGTCTTTTCTTTTATGAGAATAAATTTTATTGAAACTGTCGAATTGCTCATTCAATTCGTTGGCAAAAGCGAGAAAGTTTGGCGGCGATTCGAGAATGATAACAGCGTTGATGCGATCAATCAGGTCGATGAAAACAGAATCAATTTCACGCCGTATATCTTTCATACGTTCTTGCGGTTGAGCGGCTTTTTCGGCAATCCGTTCCTCGATAAGTGTTTGAAGGTTGGCGGCAGCGGCAGTAAGTTCGGCAATCCATGCCGACAATCCATCAATGAGAGCCACTTTGGAAGCGTAATCACCATTAAAATCCTGTAAAAGATTGGCGACGGCAGCCAGTTCTTCGGCGTAGTTTTTGTGGGCGATGCCGCCATACACTTTGATACGGTTGTAAAGACTCTCCGCCGCTTCGGCAACCGTTTTATCGAAATGATGCAACGCCCCCCGCACAATATCACCAATACCGGTCAAATTAGAGTCAAGCCGGCGGTCTGCCTGCGCGATTAATTTGGTGAGATCGCTTTTGGTCATAAAATCAACCGCTGCATCTTCTTTTGCAAGCAGTGCGTCAAACGCGGGCAGTTCTGTTGCAATACGGTATTTTACTTCAGGATATTTGTCCAGCAGCCGGACAAAGAAAATCATCAACTGGTAATGCGCTTCATTGCGCAGCCGATACAAATGGATGCTTTTAATTTTCATAATAGTAAAAATTTGAAATAAAGGATTCTGCACCTGCAAACGGAATTTAAAAACATTGAAAAGCATTTTACACTTGTAGAATGGAATTTACAAGCCGCGGGAAGCATTTTACAGTTGTAGAACGGAGTTTTCAGACTGCGGGAAGCATTTTACAGTTGTAGAAGGAGTTTTCAGACTGCGGGAAACATTCTACAGTTGTAGAACGGAGTTTTCAGACTGCGGGAAGCATTCTACAGTTGTAGAACGGAGTTTTCAGACTGCGGGAAACATTCTACTGTTGTAGAACGGAGTTTGCGAACCGCGAGAGATATTCTACTACCAAGTTCTCTCATTGTTCGTGTATGATTTAGGGGATTTTTCACAGGAAAGTAGGGGAAGGTAATGGAAGGGTCTGAACGATGATTAAACTGATTAACTGATTGACTGTGATTTTATTTTTTACAGTCTATTAATGTTAATCATTAAATCCGTTTCATCAAAGTTCAGACAACCTTCCATTAACTTCCTGTGAATTATCTTGTCCAAAAGGAGTGTTAACAATTAGAGAACTTTGTACTCTTTATTTTGAACTTGGCTGATTGCCTGATTTGATTTGGTCTTGCAGTAAATGGAGAAATAATTTATACTTCGCCGCTTCTTTTGTATCCAAGCACGATTTCAATATTTCGATGGAGTTGTTTTCATGTGTTTTCGATTTTTTGTTGGGTTGTTTTTTGTTTCCGGTTTGACGTGGATGCTGCTAAGCCGGGCTGAAGCACAACAGACGCAATCAAATGGTGTTGCGGCATTTACGTCTCCAGAGGTTGCCTCGTCACTGCAGCCGTTGGCAACCGCGCCGGAAACATCAACCGCTGTTGCTTCCGCCAACCCATCGGGGCGGCGGATTCGGTCGCGGGACAGTGTGTTGGGTGACCGGATTGCCAAAATTACGACTGATATGGAAAAAATTCCCAAATCACACGATCAAATTTGGCGCGAATACGACATTACGCCCTACACAAAGGGGCGTAATTTTCCTGCAACAACTCAGCCGGAACAAACAATTGTCGATTGGATTTTGCGGCAGACCGGAACCAAAACATGGCATTCATTGCCGTTTGGAATTTTAACCGCTGATTCTGACAAACTTTACGTTTATCACACGAAAGAGGTTCAACTGATTGTTGCGGACATTGTGGATCGATTTGTGAATCCACAATTTTTCAATGAATCGTGTACGATTCGGATGATTTCGTTATCGCGTCCTGATTGGATTGCGAAGGGACATCCGTATTTACGTCCGATGTGGATTGCGAGTCCGGGAGTTCAGGGTTGGATATTGGAGCGGGAAGGGGCGCAGGCGTTGCTTCAGGAACTGGCGCGCCGCACGGATTTTAAGGAGATTGCTCCGCCCCAATTCCTGATACCAAACGGGATTGCGCATAATGTGGTTTCAAAAAAACAGAGAACGTATCTTCGTGATGTGCAGATCAATGCCGCAACACTCAACGGTTATGCGGAAGACCGGGTGACGATTGAGGAGGGTTTTGGTGTTTCATTTGTCCCGCTTTCTTTTTTGGACGGATTGGATATTGCGGCAACAATCAAGTTGGATATTGTCCAGATTGAGAAGATGATTCCTCTGATGATTGACGCGCCGACGACAACGAATCCGCGTCAACGAATTCAGATTGAATCTCCGCAGGTTGCGTGTTTTAAGTTGGACGAGATGATCCGTTGGCCCAAAAATAAGATATTGCTTTTGGATTTAGGAACCATTCCGCTTCCGAACTCTTCGGAACAAACGGAGCCGCAAAATATTTTCTCCGGTTTGGCAAAGAATATTGCACCATCGAGCCGAGCCAATGTTTTGCTGTTTATTGAATGTGTTGCGGGCAACAGTGTTGCGGTGCCGATTTTACCGGTTCCGTCACAGAATGGGACAATGTTACCGACTCGGTCAGGATCGGCAATTGGAGCCAATTCTTCTTTTTGGCAGGGGATTCGTTGAGGGTTGGGATTGCCTAGTACCTGAATTTATGTAAACTAGTAAAAAGTTAAGTAAAAGTAATCACCAAAAAACGGGGCGTGGCGCAGTCTGGCTAGCGCGCTTGCTTTGGGAGCAAGAAGTCGCAGGTTCAAATCCTGTCGCCCCGATTAAGTTTAACCCTTGAAAATGCGGCGTTTTCAAGGGTTTTTCTTTTCTTGGAATCCTTTTGTTGGATTGTTTCATTTGCTAAAACTGCTTATTTTGATATAAAAAAGGGAACTCGTACGCATTGGGATCAATTGTTTCCATTGACTTATAAATTTTTCCGTCGTTTTACGGTAATATTCACGCCTTTCTTCGCGGGACATTTCCTTTGTTTCCTCGTAATGCCTTTGTCGGATGGCTCTCACCATTTCGACGGAATCGGTTGGTAAATCAGTCGTTTGCATGTGAAATTCTCCTGTAAAAAGTTGAGGGGTAGCAATGTTGATCTGATTAAAATTGTTATGGAAATTGACATTATTGACGCCGCTGATTGTTTTGGGGCGTACAATATGTTTCATATTCCAACTAATAACATAATCGCAACGGGAAACATCAGCGTAAGCAATGTGCATTGAATCATCGTAATATATCAGTGCAATATCCGCTTTCAATCAACCTCATTTCCGCCTAATTTTCTTAACAAAACAACCTCAGTAGCCAATGAGTTACCCCAGATTCCAAACCTCATTACCTCATTAGACCTGGTTCCAAAACTTAAAAAAAGTAACAGGCATCAGGCAGGAAGGCGTTAGCGACGGGGGCTTGCCCCCGAAGTAATTGGTTGTTTGTGATAAAATCGCCCATCTCGTCGGTCACAAGCGACCGTCGCTAACGCCTAACGCCCCAATAATAACACAGTAATGGAACAAGTCTAATGAGGTAATGAGGTTGATGGCTGTATGATATTCCATTGTTACTGAGGTTGTTTTGTTGGAAAAATGAGGTGGAAATAAGGTTTGTTTAAAACGGATATTTCACTGATATATTACAATCATTGTTTATTTTGCGGATTCGAGCAATTCCAATCGTTTTTCGATTTTTTCAATCCGAGATTCGATGGTTTGCTTTTCTTGCTTTTCCGTTTCTTTTCGGCGGCGGATTAAATCGTCCGTTGCATCCGACATTGCCTGTCGAACCGCTCTTTCGTGCGATTCATCAAGAAACTTTTTTCGAAGATTATCATTCATTGTTCCTCCATTCTGTGGTTAAGATTGTTGTTAATTTTTGACCGGTTGTTGATAAATACGCAACAACTAACTCGTGTTTCGACACAAGATATCCGCGAGCGTATCGATCATTCGCAACTTCGATGTCGGACGTCAACTCTCGGTCACTTTCGTCGGTCGGGTCTAAAATCTCATAGGAAATGTGAATTTGTGGATTTTCCATTGTAATGATTTATTTAATATTTTTAGATTTCGAACTTCCTTTTCGAGTTCCGAAACTCTTTTTTCCAGTGTTTCCGTATCTCGTATTCTAATGTATTCTTCGACAACGGTACAGAATTACTATCAGAAGGACTAGAATTATTATACAATGAACCGTTTAATTTTGCTAACGATTATCCTGAATATTTTAACTTTATTATGGGGTTATTAAATTATGCCAAATGACAGAGTACCAGTAGCCGTTCTCAAAAGAGAAAATGATACAATTCTTTCCATTTTTTATACGAGAGAGAGTAAAACACTAGAAGAATTAGAAAGTAGTATTTTACATAGTACAATACTTGAAGGCGATGAAGATGTTATGTGGGAATTTACGGATTTTGCTGAAACTTATGGAGTCAAAATTACGATGAAAAGTGGGTATCATCCTTCTCCGTGGTCAGAGGTTTGGCAGATAGCATACGAATTTTCGGAGCAAAACAATTATAAAATTGAAAATGTTGTACCGCCAGAATTAAAGCCAAAATTCAGTGATGATCCACATATTCGATATTGAGACTGATGACTATTGAAAATGTTTGTGAATTTATTGATACGGTTGACCGATATTTTCGTAGGGGCAACCCTTGCGGTTGCCCTGTGTTATACTTCAAACGGGTAGAGATTGGACATTTTCAAACGATTGAAATTGCATTGTCATCAGGGTTTTTAGTTCAGCGTGATATTGTTTTGTTCCCTGCCGAACACCATTCTCAATCGCCGCACAAAACGATTCGAAGTTTTCGTAATAACGGTTGTAAAGACACTTTTTTTTGACAAACTTCCAATAGCGTTCTATGAGGTTCAGGTTCGGTGAATAACTCGGCAGAAAAACCAACTCGATGCCAAGCTCTTTCGCGAACTCCTGCACAAGATGACATCGCTGGTAGGCGGCGTTGTCAAGAACGATCTTGATCTTCCGTCCCGGATGAAGCAACGCAATATCCCAAAGTAGATCGCAGACACTTGACGAATTGAT
>JAISQH010000106.1 GCA_031274385.1 Planctomycetaceae bacterium
TATTGTTGCGGAGTGGGGCGTGGTAAAGATGTTTTAACAAAAACACTCGGCGAACATTTTGCCGGAATCGGTGTAACAGATGACTATGCGTGTTATGACTCCATTTTTTCGCAACATCAATTATGTTGGGCTCATTTTCTTCGTAAGGCAGCGGAGTTGATGTTGCGCAATCCAGCCGTTAAAGCGTACCAAATGATGGCAGTTAAGTGAACGATAAACGGTTAAAATTTTGTTTTTTAAGTTTCGCCCAAAGACGCGAAGAATCAAATGGACATTTTTTTCGTTTTAGGGAACAATTGTTAAAAATGAGGATTCTATCACGAAAAACACAAAATTTCACGAAAAAAATGAAACAAATTGGTTTGTAGATTTTTTTTAACATGAAATTATAAAAATCATCCTTTCGTGTTTCTTTGCACCTTTGCGCGCAACCCTTAAAAACAAAACAGACCGTTACGTTTCATCGTTTTCCTGTTCGTAAGCACATTTTTCGTAGCCGAGACTCTTGAGAACTTCGAGAATTTCAGAACAAGTCGGGAACATTCTGCCGCTGGTTCGTTTGTATTCGTTCAAAGCGTTCATAAATTCGACTTCGTCCCGCGAATAGTCACGCTCACATGTTGACGGATCAATTTGACGGCGACGGCTCTTTTTTTTCCGGTTCGGCATGGCAACCGGAGCCGGTGTTTTCGCCGGTTGATCAATTCGCTTGAAATCATGCAACTCCGTCGAATTCCGCTCGGCAGAATTTTCAAATTTTTCCAACTCTTCCAATGTTACCAGTTCCTCATCGTGAAACGGTAATTCGTTGACTCTATGATTCGAATCAAAATAGTCCGAATCAAAATAGTCGCCGTGATTCTTTTTCACAATGATTTTTTTTCGAAAAGAATCAACATGAGAATTGTCTGTGATTTTTAAATGACCAGCCGGAATGGTCTTGTTTTTTTCCGAAACGGATTGATCCGTAACCCAATCTTCCTGACGCGGAAAATCAGAAGAAAGAATGTTAAGCGGTAACGCCTTACGCGGTCTGCCGCGTTTTTTCTTGACCGGATGAACTACCGTAGAAGATTGAGCAAGACAAAATTCCGACGATAATCGATTCCCTTGTCGTTCAAGGGAATTTCCAAATTGTT
This sequence comes from Planctomycetaceae bacterium, assembly GCA_031274385.1. Lineage (GTDB taxonomy): Bacteria > Planctomycetota > Planctomycetia > Pirellulales > Thermoguttaceae > WRKP01. The sequence continues at coordinate 1,140 of JAISQH010000106.1, forward strand.
GTGTCATCGAAGCACCTTTCCGAGGGGGATAAAGGGAATTGGGGGGAGATGGGTACAATGAGAAAACTTCAATGACTTCAATTCGGCTCGTTTAGAGTGAAATTTTAACAATCACAAAAAATGTTCGGATATGTCAAAATCAACGGATTACAGAACAACGCCGGTTTTGCCGCTTAATCCGAACAAGACGGTTATTCAGTCAAACGGCAACATTCAACGGAATACCCGTTAATAATGGGAACTTCTAAAAACTCTTTTTCAACCACGAAAAACACAAAAAACACGAAAGAAATTTTGTTATCACTTTTTTATAAACGATTTACAGCAATTGTATTTTTCGTGAAATTTCGTATGTTTCGTGGTTCGCCTCGGTTTTTAGAAGTTCCCTATAGCAAGTAATTAATGTGGCAAAATACGTCTATGTTCGTTTCAAAAATGACAATTTGTCTTTTTGTGGTTTTTTGAGAATCAGGTAGAATTTGATTCTTTGCCGGAATTGACAACTGATAATGAATCATCGATAATTCATGGAGTTTTAAGTCAATTTTAATTCTTTATTGTCGGAACTGATGCCATTATCGATTATCAACGGTCGGGTAGTTGATCCGAGCCAGCGGATTGACCGGATTTGCAATCTTCGTATTCATGATGGTAAAATGATTGCGTTGGGGGGGTCGCCTGGTGATGAAGACGTGATTTTTGACGCTTCGGACAAGATTGTTGTGCCGGGGTTGATCGATATGCACGTCCATCTCCGCGAACCGGGGCGCGAAGAAGATGAAACTATTGAAACCGGTACTCAAGCCGCAATTTACGGCGGTTTTACGTCGATTGCCTGTTGCCCGAACACGGTTCCGCCAATCGACTCGCGGGCAACCGTCGAATTTATTCAACAACAAGCGGCACGAAGCAAAAATTGTAACGTCTATGTTATTTGCTGTATCAGTAAGAATCGGGAAGGTAAAGAGTTAGCGGAACTTGGTCAACTTTTTGAAGCCGGTGCGGTGGCGTGTAGTGATGATGGTTCGCCGGTTGAAGACGCGGAGTTGATGCGGCGGGCGTTTGAGTATTGCCTGATGTTTGACAAGCCGCTTTTGAGTCATTCGGAAGTAACTTCGTTGACCAAAGGCGGTGTCATGCACGAAGGAATGGTTTCGTTGTTGCTGGGTTTGCGCGGAATGCCTGTTGCGGCGGAAGATGTGATGGTTGCGCAAGATATTACGTTAGCGGAGATTACCGGCGGTCGGCTGCACGTGATGCACGTTTCAACCGAAGGAGCGGTTTCGGCAATTCGCCGGGCAAAATTGCGCGGGATTCGGGTTACGGCGGAGGTAACACCGCATCATTTGACACTGACGGATGAATTGCTCAAGTCGTT
>JAISQH010000271.1 GCA_031274385.1 Planctomycetaceae bacterium
ATTGTCTAATTTTTTACCCATTGTTACCTCCTGAAATGTTTCAAAATTCGCCTCAGCAACCACGTCAATATAAGCATCAACAGCGGTATCTTTACGATGTTTCGCTACTTCGGTTAAAAGCCGGGTCAACCGAGCGGATGTTAATTTTTTGTTCAAATTTGTCAACCAAAGGTTTTCATTTTCTGCCAACTCACGCGATACAACAATCTGTGTCGGACTCGTATCACCTTCAACGACATAAATACCGCGTTGACTTGATGTTATGCTGAAACGATTTGCCAAGTAACCAAACAATTTACGGGGACGTTTTGTTGTAACAATCGTCACCGACATATCGGTAATATCAACATTATTATTGGCAACATAAGACCGGCTGTAACAGTGAGTTTTATGGTAATCGCTGATCGAAACGGAATCATTCGGACTCTTATATTCGAGAATATTATAGTTTTGAAAAATTCGTGCGATATTTTTTTCAATCACAATGTCCCGAAGTTTTTTGATGATAACGACATCAATTTTAAGGGGTTCGGCGGTAAGTTGATACTCGGCTTCGAATGTCAAAACATCCCGATACTCGTCAAGTTCGAGTTGAATCGCTCCCCAAAACGCAGGATGCCATGCTGTACGAGTCATAACTCTATCTCAAAGGAACTTCTAAAAACTTCACTCCTCAAAAATCTCGCATTGAAAAATAAGGAACTTGCGAACAATTTTTAAGTAAAATAATGGTTTTTTAAAAGTTCCTCAAAATAAGTTGCACACAAAGGCACGAAGGACACAAAGATTGGATTGATTTTTTCATAACTGATTGATATAAAACAAAAATATAAAAATATGACTTTTTTTACTAAATCTTTGTGTTCTTCGTACCTTTGTGCGCAACAAAAATATTCTTCGTCATTTCACGTTTATTTTGTTTCCGATAACTCGACGATAGCTCCGTCGTGGTCGATAAACGCGATACGGAAACCCGGAGCCGGAGAATAAGGCGGGAGAATCACTGTTTTACCGGACAACGCCGCATCAAGATCGTCAACAGAAAATGCCGTGTGCGGTTTTGTTTTAATGGATTCGTGCATCGGGCTGTTGGCGTCGAATTTTAACCATTCGATACCAAAAAGATCCGCCGACGGATCCGTAACATGAACTCCAAGATCGGCAATATAACCAGACCAGTTCTTTTCCTGGGTTGTCGGAACTCCAAAATGTAAATATTGCATGAGAATAAAAATGGAAAGAATGGAAAAATGAAAAAAACAGAAAGCAGAGAATATCAACTTGATATTCTCCGCTTTTCACCATTGATTACTTTTATTGACGGTGCTATTTTGTTGCTTTTGTGTTGTCGTTGACGCCTTTTGAATTTTGGAACCGTAATCCGGTTCCGGCGTGGAACGAGGCATATTCCGTAACAATCGCACCTTCGGGACCGCCCATCATAAAATGATAGTCGTTAAGACCGGTAATTGCGGCTTCGCTGCCTTTTCCGGTTCCCGCCTTGAGTTCGACACAGCTGAACGCGGTAATGGCATTGGCATCCAGTTGCGATTTCGGGAGCGAAACCGGCAGTTTGCTCAAATCGTCTTTGGAACCGCCTTTGCCGAAATTGTAAATACTCCCGTGCCGAACCTGCCAATATTCATGTTTCGGCGGTTTACCTTCCGCTTCAACATGGGCATGTTCCGGGATCATCTGGAACGGAAGAAGGTAAATTTCGTGACCGAAATAACCGTGTTCCTTGTCATTGAGCCAGAAAATACCGCCCATTCCGACATTGGCAAAATCGCCAAGACCGAAATCACGAATCCAAAACCGCTCATCGTTGACCACATCGGGTAACGAATAACGATGGAATCGGAGCAATTCAATATACGCATCCTTTGCCGCTTTTTCATTGAAACTGCCATCGGCATTGTAAAAACGGGAGTTGTCGTACTTTTTGAGGGTTCGTCTTTCTCCCTGACGGCGGCGCCCTTGCGGCTGGGCAAGAACTTCCGCACCGGACACCGCAGCAACCGCCAAAGCAGTACCGCCAAGCACATTTGTCAACCAATTACGTCGATTCATAGGTCTTCCTTTCGATTTGAAATTTTTTATCAAATTTATCAAATTTGTTAAAACTGAAACCCGTTATCACAAAACGAATTTCAATCAATATTAAAAAACATTTTAGCGGGAAAGAAACAAAATTCAAGTCACCGGAGAACTATTTTTTCTCTTGTAACGGTTCTGGCGACTCTACGGTTTTTTCGGCGGTTGTTGGTTTTTCAGTCGTTGTTGTTTCGGTTGTCTCCGTTTTTTCAACTTTTTCAGTCTTTTCAGTTTTTTCAGTAACTGTTGCTTTTTCAGTTGTTTCTGCTGGCTTGTTCAACAAATCGGCTGCCTGATCGCCGAACTCGTTTTTCAGAGTCGTGCCGCCCTCCAAAACTTTTTGAACATCAAAATCTTTGGAATTATTGAGAAACGGGTCTTTTTTATCGATTTCAACTTTAAAATCATCTTGTTTGGGCGGTTCGATTACTTTTGCGGCGGCGAGTTCAAAAAATCGTTTTGTGTTTGCTCTTGAAATCAAGAGCAATTGTTTTTTTGCTTTCTGTCCGATAAATTCATTAGACCAGCGTTCCGCAATTTTTTTATACTCATTTTCCGCTTCGGCGAGGTCATTTTTTCCGACACGTACCGCAGCCAATGTTTCCCACGCCTGTCCGAGACCGAAACTCGCTTGCATGAGAATATTTTTATCTTCGGTTGTTTTTTGAAGACGTTGAAATTGTTCGACTGATTTTTGGAGCAGTTCAATGGCTTTGGATTTATCGGTGAACGACAGATTGCAACCTTCTCCGAGCCGGATTTGTGCCAACGTCAAACGGGTTTGGTCGGCGATAAGACCTTTGGAGGTTTCTGCCAGAATTTCCAATTCTTCTGCGCTGTTTTCGGAGTGAATGGCGGCATAATATCCGTTCCAGATTTGTGATTTGTTCCATTCTGAGAGTTTGGCAGTTCCGAAAACGACTGCCAGCAAGACCAAAATGGTCACTGCTCCGCTGCCGATCCAATAACCATACGGTTTGAGCCATTCTTCGTATTGTGTGATAAACCAATGAGCCAATTCGTTTTGTGCCAAATGATGCCGGCGATTGCTGTCCATAATTTTTTCTTGATGGGGTTAATTTGGGGTTATGAGAAAAAAATCAGGAATTTTTCTCATGTTCGGGATAACGTTGCGATCAATACAATCAATGATAAGGCGAAAAAGGTTCCTGAGACCTTAACTCCTTTTTCAGACGTTAAGTATAGAGTAAATTCATAAGGTACGTCAAGAGCAACTTGCCAGTCGAACTGCAACATTCAAAAATAAATATACTCTTTTCACTTGAATTTTCGGTTTTGTTTTTCCTTTTATGAAGGTAGGCAGCCTCTCTCCGAGACATTTGACAAATAGCGTCGGCGTATTCGCCGACTTGAAGCACGGAACGTGATGTTTTCCGGTAAACTAAAGTAATAATGGTACGAACCAAAGTTCCACTGCCGTGAAAAAAATAAAAAAATTTGATTGGGGGCTTGTGTTTTCCAAAAATGTGTGTAGGATTCAAAAATAATGCAATTTTTACGTTTTATACTTCAAACGGGTAGAGATTGGACATTTTCAA
>JAISQH010000373.1 GCA_031274385.1 Planctomycetaceae bacterium
ATTTGCCATTGGGGTGAATTATTAAACGTCAAAAGAATTCGGGCAACATCCAGATTTTCCGGTTTAGGTAATACAATTTCGGTAACGGAATTGCCGGAGAGTGACAAATTCGTCGGCAAGAAGAGGTTCGGGAATCGCGGCGGTTTTGACTGTCGTTTCGACGATGTTATTCCGTCCGATGCTGTTGATGATACGGTAAATCATGGCGGCGGGAAGATGAAAAACGCGGGCAAGTGCCCCATCGGGAGAGGAAGAGAATGTCGCGAACATCGTCGGTGAAAGCAGTCATGTAGGGCGGAACGAAGGCGGGACGGATGGTACGTAAGTTTTTGTCTTTTAAGATGATACGCCGATAAGTAACATTAAGTTTTTTACTGGTTCGTCTATCTTTGAAGTGAAAGCCGGCGATATTGGGGGGAAAGAGTTCGGGATGGAGTCCGGCTTGTTCGGTGAGCCAACACCGAAAATCAACGGGACTCCTAACGATTTGTTGGTAATCGTCTTGCGTGATGGGCAGCCGGACGTTATGATTGGTTCGCGTGGTTTGTGAGTTTGCAGACTTCCTTGCCATAATTTTCTCCTTTCGAAAGATCATTATGGCATTTTTTTAACTATTTTGACGATGATACACCCAAAAATGGAATAATCAGTAAAAACACCATTATTCTGCATCCTACTACAAACATCTCTGACCGGCAATATTGACTCGAAATTAACTCGAAAACGATTTGCCCGCCGCAATTTTATCGTATCTTCTTGACAACAGAAAGACTCTGATGTAGAATCCTGCGAAATTTAATATCAGATCGCAAGTTTTGCCTTATCACGCTCACATGCAAGCCGGGAAACCGGGTGGGGAAGATAAAAAATTAGATCATCCGAGCATTGCGTTCCACGTAAGGGGGCGTCATGCGGGTGACTTGCGAACTTCCGGCGTTCCAAAAGAGTCGTTCGTACTTGGTGTGCGCTGTTGTGCCATTGCCGCACTTGCATGTGGGGAAGTTCGCTTGAGGCAACGTGACGCCCCTTTTTCTGCGGCGCGTTTCTTGACGATCTGCCAATTAGGAAGGCAAAACGATGGTCCTACTTCCCAGCGAGAAACAATCAGCAACAACAATTCCCAAGCCGCATCGCATAAAACCGCAACTGCTCTGTCCCCAATTGCTGGGCGGAATTTTCGTCGTACGAACTACTCTATATTGCTGAATCACCGGAGTTGATGGGCGATTCCAAACTCGGCGATTACTTTCAACTCCGCTTTCTACCGCAACGATTCGATCTTGATGGCGCAGGTTTCGACCAGCATGGAGTTCCTTGCCATAAGTTGGCGTGTCCGAATTGCCATCTTCCAATTCCGCGTGCATTGCTGCATCTTTCCAACTTCTTCGTATCTATTGCCGGTGCACCCGCTTCGGGAAAGTCCTACTTTCTCGCTTCGATGATTTGGTCACTCCGTAAAACGATGGCAAAAGCATTCAGTACGAACTTCACTGACGCAGACCCTGATATGAACAAACGGATTAAGGGATACGAATCAGCACAATTTATGGGAAGCGACAACCCAAATGAACTGGTTGCAATCGCGAAGACGGATGTTTCCGGTGACATTTACAATCAATCGTTCATCAATGGCATTTCGACAACACTTGCCCAACCGTTTATTTTCACCATCGAACCAATGCCAAAACACCCGTTGCTCAAACAAATGGAACGGGCGGCGCAGGCGGTTTGTTTGTATGACAACGCCGGTGAAAGTTTCTTGCCGGGTGCCGATTTAAGTTCCCTGCCAGTAACACGCCACCTTGCACGTTCTAATACGATCATGTTCGTTTTCGACCCGACACAGGATGTTCGATTTCGTACTGCTTGCAAAGAACATGTGGACGACCCGCAAATGAATCCGACGGACGGAGCCGGAGTTCGTAAAAGTCCTGTCCCGCAGGAAACGGTTCTGAACAATGTCATTACCCAAATGCGGACATTGATACATATTTCACCACGAGAAAAGATAAAAATTCCGCTCATCGTTGTTTTAACAAAATGGGACGCTTGGAAACAGTTGACGAAATTTCCTCATTACCGTGAGCCGTGGAAGAAAGCAAGTAATATGCCAATAAGTGCTTACAATGCCGAGCGAGTGGAGGAGTATTCCAACCAGTTGCGTGAATTACTTTTGGACTTGATTCCCAACTTGGTTTCCACTGCGGAGACGGCTTCAGAAAAAGTGACTTATATTGCGGTCAGTGCAACGGGCGGACCGCCGGAGTTGGGAGAACCGGATATCAACGGAATCCGACCGCTGGCTTATCGTCCTATCAATGTGAACCCGATTTGGTCGGAGGTTCCGTTTTTCCACTCTCAATTTTTGGCGGGTAAATATTGTATTCCGGTCGGCAAACGGGTTGACAAATAACCTGACAAACAAGAACAATTCCGATGGTAACAGTCTATTTTATTTTGCGCGCAAAGACGCAAAGAGTCCAACGAACACCTTTTTCGCCTCAAGTTATCCGTTTGTGGGATTTTACCACGAAAAACACGAAATTTCACAAAAAATACAATTGCTATAACGTGTTATCGTAAAAAAATTACAACAAAAATCATTTCGTGTTTTTTTGTGTTTTTCGTGGTTAAAAAAGAGTTTTTAGAAGTTCCCTAAAAATAAACACGCTCAAAAGCAGAGCAAGTTAAAACCAACCTTGAAATTCTTTGCGTCATTGCGCGCAATCTTGAAAAACAAAATAGACAGGTATTTCCGATGATACAACAACTGATTTCGACTTCTGCTCCGAAATGTCTCAACGGTAACGCCGGTTTCGGTATTGTTGCTCAAACGCACGGGATGGCTCCGAATGTTGCCAATACTGTCAATGCGTTAAGTGCCTATGCCCATCGTTTTCCGGCGGGTAATCCGCAGAATCCGGTTGTGTTTCTGCACACGCTCCGGCGAACCGGCGGAATGTTGCGGCATATTGTTTCGCGGGTAGCGGATTGCGGTAACGATTACACGGGACGAACAAACCGCTTGGCACATCATTGGCTCGTCGAAGAAAATGACGTTTGGACATTACCCTGCGGACCGGCAGCGTTGGCGGCACAAGCGATTTTCCGTACCGAATGGAATGAAGTATCACGGGAATTGCCGCAGAAAGATTTAGAGAATGTTCCGATTGTAGTGCGGAAATGTACAAAATGGGAACAGTTGACGGGCGACGCGGGATGGGCTGGTATTGTTGCGGAACGTGCTGAGAAGGGCGACCCGATTAGTATTATCTTCAAAACCGGAATGAATCCGGTTGTGCTTTTAGCGGAAGTGTTTGCGCTATTGCCGCCGGAAGTTCGTTGGCAAACGTCGTTTAGCACGTTTTTCATTAAATCGCAGGAACCCGCAGGGGGAAGCCGCGAGGACAAAATCCAAATCAAGTGTTTTCTCGAAGGTACTGAGGAAGCGAATTTTGCAAGACAATCGCCGAATACGCTGGTGATTGATTTACGTCAAAAATTGCCGACGGGACAACAACTATTCGCGGCAGGGGCTTGTCCGGCACCGGGTAAGTATGTTGAAACAGCAAGAACGGGACAAGTTCAAACGGCAAGTCCCGGTTTAGCCCCAATGCCGCAGGCAAGAGAAAAATCGCCTTCAGAATATGCGGGACATTCGGGAAAAGAAGCCGCGTTTGTAATGCCGACTCCTTCTGCTCAGGAGCAGGAAGTTTTCGATATTGATAACTTGACGTTAGGTGTTCCCAAAATGAGTCGGGGGCTAACTGCGGCAGATCGGGCGAAGGCAAAGCGACGGAAACAACAATCGCCGTGGTTGACGCTATCGGCTTGCGCCGGTGTGGTGCTGGTGGGGGCGGGAATTTTAGTGTGGCTGCTCGTCAGTATGAGATCACCGACGGACATTGCCAAAGGAAGAACAGAACCGCAACAGACACAAGTGACGGTTGACACGAAACAAGGACAAGAACCGCCAGTTAGTCACGGCACCGAAATTGTGGACGAACCGGAGTCAAAACCGGAACAAACTCCAGAACCGCCGACCAATCCCCTCCCCGACAACGCGGATAAAACGGAAACGGCAACGCCCCCGGATACACCACAAATAAATCCAGAAG
>JAISQH010000508.1 GCA_031274385.1 Planctomycetaceae bacterium
TTTCCTTTCAAATGTAAACCTCCCACAAAATCCGAAACAATCAGAAAATCTTTTTTAACTTCTTTCTTCCTGTAAAAAACAAAAGAGACTGTTACGGATTATTCTACGATAACGATATTATTTTCTTTCCTGTTGGGCGGTGCTGAGGGCGGGTTGGCGGCGTAACCGAAGCTGGCACAACCGTATATCCGGTTGGCTTGAGGAACTCCCAATTTCGTAATAAAATTCCGAAAACCCGGCTCATCATTCAAAATACCTAACTGATTAACCCAACAAGAACCAATGCCAAGTGAATGAGCCGCAAGGAACATGTTGCCCAACGCAAGAGAACAATCCTCCGCAGCCATGCCGGGTGAATCAGCAGGATTGGCTGAAACAATAATAAACGTCGGAGCATTGAAATTGACCGTATAAGAATTGTTGCCGACAAAATTTTTGTACGGATTGTCGGGCATTCGGGCAGTTGCGGCTTTGACTGCAACCGTAATCTCGGCAATCATTTTGTGACTGCGAACAACAACAAAATGCCAAGGTTGACCGTTTCTCGCACTCGGCGCGTAAAGACCGGCATTAAGTATCTGTTGCAAATCGTCGTTCGGAAATTGTTCCGGTTTGTACGAACGAATACTACGGCGAGTTTGGATGGTCTTAATCGTTTCATTCATGAGACGGACTCCTGTAAAGTTTTTTTAGATTCAAAAAATGTAGGAATGACACCGTGTAAAATTCAGGATATTGTTCAACTTTTTATTCTTGCGGACAAAAAGTTAAGAATAAACCCGAATGGCTCTCATTATACATCTTTATTGAAAAAAGAAAATATTTTGCAATTCTTTTTTTGCGTCTTTGCACACAATCCTTAAAAAACAAAATAGATTGTTACAAATCAAAGACAGAATCTATTTCAACGTTTTTTGTTAAATCTGTTAAATCTATTAAATTTTGTTAAATTTTGTTAAATTTATAGGATTCATTGGATTTATTGAACTTATTAAAGAGTTCCCGCTCAGCAATCGCGGCAACATCATCAACCGCCTTGAGAAAACGCGGAACATCTGAATCAGACGGTGTTGTAATCTTAAAATGATCAAATGAACAAATTTGTTGAAGATGATCCATGTAGTACAACGTTTCCACAAGTTCCGGTTCAAGTGACAGAAACAGTTGAGCGGTACTGATCAGATCCGTCATGGTATGATTCATCGGCATGATTTTTCGTTCGAGAAAAACCGCCATAAAGTACTTTTCTATTGCCATTGCGGCAATATTTTGTACAATGTCCGGTGTGAAAATATTCGGACGTTTCGGCGAACTGCGAACCGTTTTGTGAAAACCGCGTCCGTCCAAAAGAAATGTCAACCAGGTTTGTTCGTCATTCATAGTACGAAGTGGGGTGGAGAGTGGGAAGTGGGAATTATTGTAAGTGATTTGTTTTTATTAACAACAATGAGTTATTACTTTTCACCTTTGGGTTTCAAATGGTACTTCGCAATACGAAGTCCCATAATTCGTTCGGTAATTCCGAGATTTTTGGCGGCTTTTGCCATATTTCCTCTGGAACGTTTTAGTTCATCAACGATCATTTCTTTTTCGATTGATTCCAACACTTCCGGTAACGTACCGATACGGCGCGGTATCATTCCCGGTATGTTTTGCATTTCTTCCGGCAAATGGTAACTGTGAATCACTCCATCGTTCGAAAGAATCACGGCTCGCTCAATCGTGTTTTCCAACTCCCGAATGTTGCCGGGCCAAGTATAACAGTTCAGAATATTGGTTGTTGAAACGGAAAATGACGGAGTCGATTTGCCGTATTCTTCACTGAACCGTTTGGCGAAATGGTCGGCGAGAAGCATAATATCGATTTTTCGTTCGCGTAACGGCGGAATCACAATCGGAAACACACTAAGCCGATAATAAAGGTCTTGCCGAAACGTTCCGTCATCGACGAGTTTTTTGAGATCGGAATTGGTCGCAGCAATCACCCGCACATCAACATGAATCGTTTCCGAACCGCCGATTCGTTCGAACGTTCGTTCCTGCAAAATCCGCAGAAATTTGGCTTGGAGCATCAACGGAAGTTCGCCGATTTCGTCCAGAAAGATTGTTCCGCCGTTTGCCTGTTCGAAATAGCCTTTCTGTTGCTGAACCGCTCCGGTGAACGAACCTTTTTCGTGACCAAATAAAACACTTTCAATTAACGTCTCAGGAATTGCCGCACAATTGACCTTGATAAACGGCATTTTTGCACGGGAAGACGCATAATGAATATCGTTCGCAAAACGCTCCTTACCAACTCCGGTTTCGCCCAGCAGTAGAACGGTGGCTTTGGTGTTACAGACGGTAATCATTTGCCGGTGAATACGGCGCATTCCTTCGCTTTTGCCAATGGAAGTGAACTTTTTGCACTGTTCCTGCAATTCCGCCTGAAGCCGGCTGTTTTCCGCTTTCAATTCGTTGACTTCTTCAATGGAAATCTGATAGATTCGAACAAACTGAGCAATTGACGCGGCGACAATGGTCAGAAGACGGACTTTATCGTCCAGCACATCGGGAGAATACGGAAGATCAATACTAATTGTCCCGATAACTTCAATATCAAGCCGAATCGGTACACAAATAAATGAGGTGTTGTGTGCTTCTTTCATATTCCGTGCGCCGGTTCGATTGAGAAAGAGCGGTTCTTCGGAAATTCTTGGAATGGCAATGGGGTTGCCGGTATTGACCACATTTCCTGTAACACCTTCGCCGGGAAGATAACAACCTTTTTTCAATTGTTCCCGATCAAGACCGTAACCTTCGGCAATATCAATCGCTCCCGTTACACGGTTCAGAATCGCAATCGCTCCGCGAACAATTCCGATACAAGATGCCATTTTTTCCAGCAACGACTTAAAGACGCTCTCCACATTTTGCATCTCGGACAAAATGATACTGACCTCATAGAGCAAACGCAACTCATCACGCCGACGTGCGCAATTAACCGAATCACTAACCGTACACTCGGAAAAACAGTCTGCTGTGCTGCCGTTGTACATTTTGTTTATCGACGAATAAAAAACTGATTGACTGTTCAAAACCGATTGATGCTTTTGTTGCCGAGTTGCCGAAAACGGAGACCAACCGATGAAAAATACAAGCATTTTTCATGCCAATAACCAATTCTTTTCAAAATACAACGTAAGTCAATTAGATTTCAAAAGTTATAAAATTTAACCGTTTCATCAGCAACATCAAAAAACAACAAATTTGTCTAAGACACCCTTTCGAAAGACTGAATTGAAAGGAAAATCGCCGATTATTTCGGATTTTTTGGGAGTCTTCCCATTGTGGATTTATTTTATCAAAATACCCTGAAAGGGTCAGATAAAACCGCAGATTTACATTTAAACCGAAGTTCCAGATTGTTTTTTTCTAAGTGCCTACTGACAGGTTCTTTGTGACTTTTTTGGGTCAATTGAAAGTAACTGTCTATTTTAATTTTAGGCTTTTTGATAAGTTTTTCGTCATGTTATTTCGTGTCAAAAAATTAATTCCTCAATAATTGTTACAAATGACCACGTTTTAAAATAGACCGTTACCAATTAACACCGGAGTTGTTCAAGTTCTTTGAGTTTCCGAAAGATTTCGGAGTCGGAAGGAATGAAGCCGCGTTGTTGATCGCCTGCGAACACCGTTTTCAGGTCTTCCAGTTCATTTTTGATTTCGAGTTTTGCGGTAACGGAAAGCCGGTCAATAAATCCAACTCCGTTCAGATGATCCGTTTCGTGTTGTACAATTCGGGCTGGTCGCCCTTCCCATTGGAAATGTTGCACTTCGCCATTCAGAGCAATTGATTCGACAACAATCGACTCCGCCCGAATCACATCAGCATGCAAACCCGGAAAACTTAAACAACCTTCGTTGTCTTTCGCTTTGCCGCTCTTTTTGAGAATCACCGGATTAATAAAAACGTATTCCTCTTCTTTTTTTTCCCGATCCCCTGTTGCGTTCATAACGAAGAGGCAGTAGGGCAAACCAACCTGATTCGCCGCCAAACCAACTCCGCTCGTGTCGTACATCGTTTGAAACATCTCAACAACAATGTCACGCAACCCTTGATCAATCTTTTGAATCGGCTTACATTTATATTTCAAAACCGGATGCGGATAACTTAATATTTTCACAGTATCAATAAGTTAGTAGTCAGTTGCCAGTAGTTAGTAGTTTTGTAATTTGTGATCAGTTGTCATGGACTTGCCTTGAAACATGCAACCTGATTGAACCGAGAATTATAACATACGGTAAAAAAACGTCAAACATGGGTGAATTATCTGACCCCGAACTTGAAAGACTTGCCATTTCGGGTAAAATCACTCGGAATGCTCAAATGTTGGTAATGGAATGTTTCCATTTGAAATGTTTTTGCTGATCTGAATTTTTGTTTTTGGTTGATTTTTGAACCCCGTTTTTTCTGATTCCTCAAATTTATGGATTTAACTCCGCGCCAGATTGTTGCAGAACTTGACAAACATATCGTCGGTCAGAACGAAGCCAAACGCAGTGTTGCAGTGGCAGTGCGTAACCGTTGGCGGCGTCAACGCGTTGATGACTCGATGAAAAAAGAAATTTCGCCGAAAAATATTATGATGATCGGTCCTACCGGCGTTGGAAAAACAGAAATCGCACGCCGTCTTGCCACATTGACCGGTGCCCCGTTTATCAAAGTTGAAGCGACAAAATACACGGAAGTCGGATATTACGGGCGTGATGTCGAAAGTATGGTGCGCGAACTTGTTGAAAACGCGCTGGGTATTGTCCGTTCTTCGGAACGCGAAAAGGTCAAAGACGAAGCGATGCGGCGAGCGAATGACCGGCTTATTGAGATGCTTTTGCCGCCGCCGTCCAATTCAAAAAAATCCGATGAAGATGATGACGAAGAAGAATCGAAATCGGACGAAGACCTTGTTCAATCTGTCCGGCATGAGCGAAACCGCGAGAAAATCCGAAAAATGCTCGAAAAAGGTCTCATGGAAGACCGAACCGTAAGTATTGTCTCCGAAACGCGGGCTGTGCCAATGATTATGAGCAATATGCCCGGAATGGAGTCGATGGAATTTGATTTTCAGGAAATGTTCGAAAAAATCGCTCCGAGAAGCCGGTCAAAACGTGATATGACGGTTAAGGAAGCTCGGGAATTTCTGATTGAACAGGAAAGCGATCAGTTGATTAGTAAGGACAAGGTACAAACTGCCGCCGTCGAATTGGCGGAAAATCTTGGAATTATTTTCATTGACGAGATTGACAAAATCGTTGCCAGTGAAAAGCAACACGGAGCCGATGTTTCCCGGCAAGGTGTTCAGCGTGATTTGTTGCCGATTGTTGAAGGAACAACGATTCAAACTAAATACGGTTATGTCAAAACGGATCACGTTTTGTTTATTGCCGCCGGAGCGTTTCACCGTGCCAAGCCGAGCGATTTGATGCCGGAACTTCAAGGGCGTTTTCCGATTCGGGTTGAGTTGAACGATTTGACCAAAGACGATTTCATACGGATTTTAACGGAGCCGAACGGTTCGCTGACCAAGCAATATCAGGCATTGATGCAAACAGAAAATATCGAATTGGTATTTGAATCGGCGGGAATTGAGGCGTTGGCGGGTTACGCTTTCGCGGTCAACCAAAAAACACAGAACATCGGAGCCAGACGTCTTTACACCATTATGGAACGACTGCTCGAAGAACTGAGCTTTGAAGCTCCCGATATGGAACAAGGTCAAATTGTCATTGACGCCGATTATGTCAAACAACGTATCGACGGTGTGAGCAAAGACGAAGATTTGAGTAAATTTATTCTTTAATTTACGACAGCGCAATCTTGGTCAACCACGAAAGACACGAAAAAGAGAAGAAACAATATTGGACTTGTTCCCAAACTTGAAAAAGAGTGTAATGGTTTTTTAGTTTTGTCAGCAGATTATGCAGATTTAACAGATTTTCATAAAAAACGAATCTGTATAATCTGTAAAATCTGTTGACAATAACAACAATAATGGAACAAATCTATTAAAATCGTTCCCCACAAAAAATGAAATAATCAGCTATTTTTTTTATCATTCCGTTTTTGGAGTTTAATAAGTTTAATAAGGAGTTTTAATCATGACAATGATCATGCAACAAATCCGGCGGTCACGTCGTTTTTTTCTTCAGACAGCGGTTTCGGTGCCGTTTTTCGCGGGCATTGGGGCGGTTGCTTCGGAAACGAAAAGTGAAATATCGAAGAGTGGTGCGATTCGGTTCCAACTTGGGTTGGCGTCGTACACAACCCGAAAATTTGACCGAACACAAACGCTTGAAATATGCCGTCGTGCGGGGTTAAAAAATATTTGTCTTAAAGATTTTCACTTAAAACTGACTTCGACTGACGAAGAATGTGCTGCGGCGGCTCAGGAATGTCAAAGAGCCGGCATTAATCTTTACGGCGGTGGAGTGATTTACATGAAAAAGCCGGAAGATGTTGAAAATGCGTTCCGTTATGCGAAAGCGTGCGGGATGTCAACTATTGTTGGAGTTCCTGATCCTTCGGTTTTGCCGCTTGTCGAGAAACAAGTTCAGGCAACCGGAATTTATGTTGCCATTCACAATCATGGTCCCGGTGACAAGATTTATCCGACGCCGGAATCTATTATTGACAAAATTAAAACGTTTGACAAACGAATTGGTCTTTGTGTTGACGTGGGACACACGGCTCGGATAGGCGTGGATGTTGCCGAGACGTTCCGAAAATACAAGGATCGGCTCTTTGATTGCCACATCAAGGACGAGACGGAGGCAACTCCTAAAGGTCAAACATGTATTTGTGGTCGTGGTGTTTTGGACATTCCGGGTTATTTGGTTGCTTTGAAAGAAATTGGCTATGACCGAATTGTTTCATTCGAATACGAAGCCGACGAAAAAGACCCGTTGCCGGGACTGATGGAATCGGTCGGATATATTCGCGGTGTGATTCGGATGTTGTAGAAAATTAAAAAATGGATGTAGACACCCGACTTATTTTGTGTATTATTGAAATCTGTTAAATTGTTCGCTTTGCGATTTGAAACGCAAAGTTTATTGTTTCACTGTTTCACAATTTCCAAATTTAGGAGAATTGCCATGAAAAAATAAATTGCTACGAAAAACCAAATGTTAAGATGGTGGTGGGGCTATTTGTAGTGGAGAGGTGAGAGTTGATAGTGGAGAGTTTTTGTTTTTCAAAACTCGTTCTGTCCGTTCTTC
>JAISQH010000510.1 GCA_031274385.1 Planctomycetaceae bacterium
CTTTGTTCGATATACGATCGATCTAACGGAATGCGCGTTCCCATTATATTCCTCCATGAAATACGTTTGTCTTAAAATTTTTGACAACATTAACGAATAACCGACAACCCAAAACTAACAACTAATTGACGGCAACCGGAAACCATCAAGGATGGGAAACCGCTGCCTGAACTGATCCGGTTGGCATGGAATCAGCAATAAAAAGTTTATCGACCGTCAAAACGGCAGCAATACCAAGTAGGAAAGAAAAAACCAACATCATCCATTGCTGGATTGTTAAACTATTTTTTTCGTGAGCAAAAGGAATGGTTTCTGTCATTGAATTTTTACGGTGGAAAAATGACGGCACTACTAATTGATAACACAACACCCAATTGTCGGGACAATATCGAAATGGTTTTCCTATCATAGCAGAAAAAAATATTTTTTCCTACCTGAATTGGGTAAAAAAATGAAAAAAAATGATATTTTTTTGCTTTTTTCCCCATTTTTTTCTCATTAACCAAAGTGATGAGGCAAAAAATAAAAATTTTCATGATTATTTCGGATTTTTACCACTGTCCATTTTCATACAATGTTGGCACTTGGAATGGTGACATCCGGTTTGCATGAATACAACACAAGACTCGTTGTTTTGCAAAAATCGCTAAAAATGCAAAACAAAACGGTTCGGTTTGCAAGAATGCAACACAACGCTCGTTGTTTTGCAAAAATCGACAAAAATGCAAAACAAAACGGCTCGGTTTGCACGAATAAAAACAAAATAGGTAATTTAAGGTTTTTTTCTCGTGTAGTAATCGAACTGACCGGTAACCTCTGCCAATTCGGTAAAAACAAATTTCTCCGCATTTCTACCCAATTGTTCCTGAGTCACTTTGACAATTCCATTCTTCCGTAATCCGTTGATATGTCGGCGAATACTTGCAGAAGATGTATTACAATATCTGCTGACGTATTCAACAGCTTGTGAAATAGTAAAATAGGGAGAATGGTAAAGAAAATCTAATATAAATATCAATGTATTCGATTTGATAATTTGCGCAAACGATTCTTTACTTCTTTGATAAAGTTCAATGAGCGTTACCGCTCTCGTCAAATCAATCTCGGCTTGACATTTGACTGCTTCGAGAAAAAACATACACCATTCCGTCCAACTATTATTTTGTGAAACCGCCAAAAGATGATCAACATATTGCTGACGATTTTTCTCAAAATATTCGCTGATATAAAATGTTGGACTTTTTAAAATCTTTTTTTGATAGAGAAACAGCGGAATCATCATTCGCCCGATTCGCCCGTTGCCGTCAAGAAACGGGTGAATCGCTTCAAATTCCGCATGAGCAACCGCCGCCTGAACAAACACATCTTCAAAATCCGCATTGACAAAACGTTCCCATTCTCCCATTGCCTGCCGAATCTCCGTCGGAGCAATCGGAATAAATCGGGCTGTTTCAATGGAATCGCCATAAGAACCGATAAAATTTTGTTGGGTGCGAAATTTACCGCGTGCTTTGTCTTCGCCGCGCACGGAATCAAGAAGGACGCAATGAGTTTCACACAACAACCGGTTACAAATCGGCAACTCCTCCATTTTTTCCGTTGCATATTCCAACGCATTCCGGTAATTTTGAATTTCTTTCAAATCTTCTAATTTTTCAGGACTGAAACGTTTTCGGTCAATTCCGCTTTCATATTGAAATAATTCTTGTAACGTTGCCTGTGTTCCTTCGATTCGGGACGAAAGAACCGCTTCTTGTTTGAGTAACGGCGAGAGAAGCAATTTGACATTCGGAATGGTTTGGAGAATTCCATCCAACCGCGCAACAGCCAGAGCCGTCGGAGTTAACAACGGCACCAAACGCAGCCAATCAATCTCGCGCGGCGGAAAGTTTCCTGAATGATAATAGACCGGAGGCATGAATTTCCTACTTTTCCGTTTCTGTTCAAAAACAAAACCAAAATCTCAAATACAAAGAGTTTTTTTACTTAATATACTTAATATACTTAATTTGTTTAATATACTTAATTTACCTGATCAGAAAATATCATTTTATAATCTCATATCATATTATTGAAAAATTTTGACTTTTTTCTCCAAAGCATTGACTTTACCGATTGTGATGATAAAATAAGTTGTTAAGTCGATGACAATGACCTGTTAATGACCTGTTTTGTTACTTCGTTACGGGTTGTTTCATTGAGTATGTTTCCTACAGAATTAATGTCAGCAACATTTTTCTGTAGGCGTTTGTTTCCCATCTATGTTTTACACAAGGAGTTAGTTATGACTAAAAAAATTGCTTGTTTGTTTGTTGCTTTGCTGTTTGTTTTCGTTGCGGTCAATGTTGCTTCGGCTGACGAAGTCACAACGAAAACAACGACTACCATTACTGAAGGAACTGTTGTTGCTCCATGCGATTGCAGTGTTCCCAGTTTCGACCCGTGCCATCCGCCAATCGTGTATCGGCGCGGATTCTTCGGCGTGTACCGACCAGTCGTTTACGCACCCACTTATTATCCGGTTTATCCGCGATACATTCGTGCGTTTCCGCCGGTTTATCCCGTGTATCATTGGTAGTTTCGGTTTGGTTGCATTGCCTTTTCACTAACCGACCCATTTTACACCGAATGTAAATCACATTCAAGAATTAGCCAAAGACCAAAGGTATTCGCCTTTGGTCTTTGGTTTTTTTGATTACCGGCACAACCGCTTGGAAAGTCTATTTCCAAAACGGAACGCACCAACCCAAAAATGACAAAGCCGGTCTGGCAATTGCGGTTTGAAAACCACTTGCCTGACCGGCTTCGAGACAACAAATTGACAAACTCTTTTCTACTTCAGTTTCAATGAAGTTCACACTTCTAATGAATTGACGTGTTTCACTTT
>JAISQH010000626.1 GCA_031274385.1 Planctomycetaceae bacterium
CAAGAACATTCCAGATATTTTTGTTCGTTTTTGCTGCTTCTTCGACAAAATTTTTCCAGGGTCGATCTGAAACGGAAAAGAGTCCGGTGTTGGCTTTTTCGCCGGTATTTTTTTCAAAGAACCGTCCTGCGCGAGCCTGATCAATCAACGTGAACCACTCAATACCGACAACATATCCTGTTGCCGCTGCTTGTTCGACGTAATGCCGATAAGCCAGACCTCGTTCTGTTTGCGTATTAACACCGCCAAGACCGCCGGGCAACGCCGATTCCGCTGTACAAGTATAATGCCATTCGCTGAGCAACATCGGTTTGCCGCCAGACCATGTTTCGATGCGGTCAAGAAAACTTCTGTCAAACGCCAGTGTATAATAGTTGACGCTAATAACGTCACAATATTTCGCACAAATCCGAACCAACGCCTCGTTGTTTGCGGTACCGGGCTGCCAACGGCTGCCAAGCAACAGGTGATTGGAATCGTATTTTCGGAACGTTTTGGAAAGTAACGAATAATATTGATCGAGGTAAATTTCGACGAAGGTTGTAATATCTTCCGATGCGGGTTTTGTTGTTACCGGAAGTCCCGGTTCGAGAATCGCGTTAAACGAATCCGCTTGCATTTCCCAAGCGGTGTTGAATTTTTTAATATCGCCGTATTTTTTTTTCAAAAAGTCGATGAGTTTCTTTTTCGCGGCAAATTTACCGGACAAAGCGGGCAAGGCTCGCGGCAGGTCTTCGGCGCCTTGTTCGTTGGCAAGATAATATCCGATGACCAACGGATCATTGGCATGAGGAGCAATTTCTTTGGCAAAAATCGTGTCAATTTTTTGAGCGAGTTCCGGGTCGAACACATCGAAAAATCCCCGTGCGCCCGGAATATCGTAACCGAGTCCCCAGAACCCGAACATGCGGACATGAGGAAAATTCTTTTCGGCAAAAGCCGCCGGAACACTCGAAAACGCGCCGCTTGACGTGAACCCGAACGCACGAACCCGATCAATCATTCGTGCCGCCCATTCATTTTGATCGTACGGTTTTCCATATTTTCGAATCACATTAACAAGATAAAAGGAAACGGCTTTATCGTTCCACCATGCTTGTGGGTTCCACGCGGTTGCAAATTCACCGGTTCGCGGCGGCAGCCATTCGAAAAGGGATTCGCGTCCTTCCGTGTAGGTATAATCCTCGCCGGGATTAAACGTACAAAGTCCGAGATGGAAAAAAGCGTTGCCGTCAGGATCGACGAGAAACCATTTGTCTCGTGCTTTTTCGACATGAAAAAAACCGGTCTTTTTCAAACCAAGTGACCGAATACTGCCTTCAAGTCCGCCGTAACGATCAAGATTTTTCTGTTTTGAAAACGAAGCATAATAGGATTCATCGTTTTTGACATCATTTTTGAGTTCTTCTTCAGACGAAATTTTGCCGGGAAAATCACGAACAAAATCCTGCCCAAATCGGTCAACCATTTTTGTAATTTTAAGATCGGCATCTTTCCCGGTGGAAAATTTCAACTCAACCGTTCCGTGATCTTTATTGTACGGACAAAGAAACATCACGCTAAAGATAGACCAATTCCATTTTCGGTTATCCTGAAGTTGAAAAAAGGTTCCCGATTCCAGACCGGTCAGACGGATTGTTGCGCCGCTTGGAGCGGTCAGTTGCATGATTTGCGTATTTCCCTGATAAAGATGGGGTTTTTCCGGTTTTTCCATCGGAAACGGCTTGGCGTCCTGATTATCGAAACGGTATTTTCCGCCTTCATTGATAGCAAAGGGAATATGACATTCAAATCGAAATGCCGCCAACGATCCCGGCGGATTTTTGACACTCATTTCAAAGTTGCCGTTTTCTTTTTTGAGAAAAAGGATTTCCGTACCGCCTTCGTATTTAACAACGGCATGTTTTCCGTTGTCGGTAATTGATTTATCGAAAATCTTGGCAAGACTTTTTTGGCTTTGATCCTGTAACTGCGGATAAGAAAAAACAAGATCATCCAGACCTTGTAACGGAATTTTAATCCCGTCCGGCGTCAAAACCGGTTCCTCCGCAAACAAAACCGTTGACAACATCATGGAAACAGAAAACAATAAAATTGTAAAAGTAACAATAACAGATTTAGTCATAGTACACCCTTTCAAAATCAGTAAATTTAGTAAATTCAGTAAATTCAGTAAAAAACGTGAAAGAAACAAAAAAACCGATCAAAAACGTAATCGTTCACGAATATGTGACCGAGTTATTTTGAAACGAAATTTATACTTCCGGCAGTGACACGATTGATGTTTTGGTACATTGTGTTGATAAATTGTTTTAGTCAATTGTTTTGATAAATTGTTTTAGTCAATTGTTTTAGTCAATTGTTTTCGTTTTGAACACGATGTTTCAGAACAATGGAATACCGAACACAATTGACCAAAACATTCAATCGCGTGATTGCTAAAGTATAACAAATTGACAACCGGATTACAACATCAACTGCCTACGATCAAAATGAACTGCAACTCCCTGTTATTTTGTGCATCCTTGTACGATTCATTTTGTATCTTAGTTGACCGTTTAGGGTTTCTCAACGGTGAAATTGAACTCCGTTTTTCCCTTGACTTCGCAGATCAAACCGGAACTTGTCGGTGAACAATATTTTTCGCCGACGATTCGTTTCATCTTGAAGTCAGGCGGCAACGACAAGACGGGATTGTCAAAATAGACTGCGTATGTTCCCGTCGGTATCCCGTCACCCGGTTTGAGTGACGTCAGTGTATAGGTTCCATT
>JAISQH010000659.1 GCA_031274385.1 Planctomycetaceae bacterium
CGTGTCCGAACTAAAACAGCGCAACAAATTATTGAGGAACTTCAGGGAGCCGATCAACTGGTTCGGAATGGCAAACTCCGGCTCACAACCTGGCAACTTTATCAACCAACCGATCATCCCGTTTTGAAATCGCAATTGGTGTCGTGGTGTTCGGTTTTTGACGAAGATTTTTTCCTTGACCGCCAACGGGCAATCCGGTTTCTTCAACTTTACGAGTTTTACGGTTTTCAAGAGCGTTACCGGCTGAGTTTTCAGACGAACCCGTGTTCGCTGCTGGATCGAACCGGCAAGCCGGATGTTGAGTTGTTCTATTGGATTTCACGGTTGAAGGCAATGATTCAAGTCGGTGCGGAGTCATTCCATCCTGACTTGCTTCGGCGTTGGAACAAACGCCACACAACAGAGCAACTCGAAACCGTTTTGGATACGTTGGAAAAAACCGGACAAGATTACAATGTTTTCCACATTTTGACGGATTATCATTCGACGCTTGTGGAGCTTCGTGAGGCGGTTTTTTTGTTGCTTCATTCGGCGCGGCGTCACCGGAGAATGAGAATAGCGTCCTCGCCGTTTATGATTCCGTTGTACGACACGGATTTGCGGCGCGAACTCCGTTTTTTGGGGCGTTTGCAGATCAACAACTTAACGGATTACGAAACGCCTCACCCGGAATGGATGAATCCGCATGTTGCCCGATGGGCAGACAAAATTGACGAAATCTTACAAAACGCCCTCCACCCGCAACTCCGTGATAACGCCCTTCAAAAGTTGGAGTCCGTGATTTGGGATTTGTGATTTGGGATTTGGGATTTGGGATTTGGGATTTGTGGTTCGTGGTTTGGAGCGGAGGAAGGCTGCCTTCTTCAAAATAATCCTGTCTCCGTTTCAAAAAAAGTTATTCTCACTTCTTTTTCTTCCCTATCCATAAAATTCATGTGTAAATGAGTATACCTCGTCCATGTACCCGGCTTTTGTTGTCCAACCGCAATACTTTCATACTTGACATTTGTTTCCTATTCCCGATAATACATTTCTGGTCGTCGTGATTCATTATTACGAAGTCTTTACCAATTGTCACTGTTCACGGATAGGAAACCGGATCATTTTGAAACAGGAAAATTGACAGGATCATTTCAGAAGAAAAATGTTCTGTCAATTTCGTCAATTCTGTCTGAAAATCGGTTCCAATTCGCAAGGAGAAAACAAGATGCCCACCTTCCTTCAATCCGATATTGAAACGCTTTATCGGGATATTATCAGACTTCCGATGGAAGTTCGAAAGGAACTTCTTGATCGTGTTCGCCAATCCTTAGACGAAGAAGAAAAAGAACCCGAATGGAAAAAATGGAAATTAGAAGATTATCCGCCCGGAACCGATCCGTGGGTGGTCGGACTTGTCAACCCAAAACATTATGGGAAAGTTGAAATCCTCGGCGATATTATTTCTCCCATCGATGAACAATGGAACGCAATGCAATGATTATTATCGATACTCACGTTTTAATTTGGCTTCGATCAAACGCGACGGATCGTTTATCACCCTCCGCAAAAAAAGTAATTGAAAACGCGGATATTATCGGGATTCCGGCAATTTGCCTTTGGGAAGTCGCAATGCTTTCCGCAAAAGGTCGAATCACTCTTCATCTTCCGTTTTACGATTGGTTCGATGAAATTTTCGACGATCCGCGTTATCAACTGATTCCGATTAATATTGCGATTGCGGAACGAAGCGGTGATTTGTCAATGCACGGCGATCCAGCTGACCGTTTAATTGTTGCAACGGCATTGATCTACGGAACAAAACTTGTTTCCGCTGACCGTTTGATCCGCGATCTTGGTATTCTTTCGGTTATTTGGTAACGCGATCCGGTGATTTCGCTGCGCTACATCACCGGTTACGCATGATGTCGCCGCTAGCGCGACTAAAATATAAAAGAGATTTTGATGTTTCTCTCCCATTGAAAATCTGTTCCCTCTGTGTCATAATGTTTCCTGTTGTAGGTAAACCAGCGATGAACCTCGTCAAATCCTGATTATTTTGTTTTTTGTCTTTATTATTCAAATAATGATGACACGCACCGCATCTCTTGAATACTTCTTAGAAAAATTTCGTTTTCCGCAACTGCGGATTTCATCACGAAGACTTTTTTCACAAAATCCGACGCGTCGGATTTTACAAATTCAACCCTATTATTGAGAACATGTCCAAACCATTATTATTGTTTCCCGTTTTGTTTTTCTCCTTGTTTTTTGCTTTGTTTTTCACCGAAGCGGTCAATGCTCAAGTTACGTTGACGCATCAGGCGTGGTACGAAAACACGTTCGGTGATTTACGCAACATCGTCAGGAACAACCGCGATCTCAACCTCTTGACGTTTCCCGGTGCCAGACTGGAAAAATCAAACGCGGTTGATGGTTCACGATTCCTGACGGACGGTGAAATAGGAACTTACGGAGGAGATGGGCGAGTTGCTGTCGGCGGCAATCCTTCGACCCTTGTTTATTATCTTGGCAAACCGCAGTCCATTAAGGAGATTTTGCTCTACTCCGGTAACATCGACAGCCGATCCAATCAGGATTTCGAAATCCGGTTGGCAAACAACGAAGCCAACCCCGGCAAAATGCCGAATTTTCCCAAAGAACCAACCTACACCTCCGGCGATAAAATTCTTGGTTCCAACACCGGCGGTTTTTTGAGCCGATTTGCCGACGCTTCCGGTCAACCGGTTACCGGCGATAAAAAATACGATTGGATTGAGTTCAAAATCTGGCGAACTTATCCCTCCAAAGCAGGCGAACCGGCAAAAAGCGGAAACAAAGCCAATAGTTGGGCGTCGTTTCTCGAATTACAACTCCTTGCCGACCCAAACGATTCGACCTTGTTTGCCTCCGAACAGGAACGCCAAAATTGGCTCGAAGCAAGAGAACGCGAACGTTTCCGAAAGACATTGATCGAAACGGTTGGTGAAGACGTTGTGCTGGCGGCGGAAAATCCCGAACCAATCAAACGGGCAATCAACGATTTGACCCAGAAATTTCCTGAACGTTATGACGGGAAGAAATTTATAGATCAGTATGAAAAATTCGCCGCCGAACTTAAAAACGCTCCGAAAAAAACAACGGAAGAGCAAGAAAAATATCTTGACCTGCTCAAGAAATTTTCCGAATTCCGTAAGGAAACTCTGCTCGCCAATCCGTTGATGAAATTCGACCAACTTTTGTTCCGGCGCGCGAAAAACAACGGTTTGATGGCAAACTGGATTTCCAACGCCGCACGAGGAAAACACGGTTATGAAAACGCGTTGGCTGTTGTCAGTCCGCAGAACCCGCAAGGCGAAGCGAAAACAGTTATTGAGAATCCGAACAATTCGTTTGTCGGCGACATCAATCTGCACTGGAACGCGGACAAAATGCTTGTTACCGCACTTGCCGAAGATAAGACTTGGCAGATTTTTGAACTGAATCTCGACGGTTCGGGTTTCAAACAAGTGACGCCGTCCATCGGAAACGATGTTGATAACGTCGAAGGTTGTTATGTTCCAGACGGTTCGACGATTTTTATTTCAACCGCCAACATGATGGGCGTTCCGTGCATTGATGGCAGTTCGCAAGTCGGTAACATTTACCGGCTGGAAACTGACGGCAAAACAATCCGGCAATTAACTTTTGAACAGGATCAGGATTGGTGTCCGGTGTTGTTGCCCAACGGACGGATTTTGTATCTTCGCTGGGAATATATTGACACGCCGCATTATTTCACCCGGCTTTTGTTCCACATGAATCCAGACGGGACGAACCAAGTTGAATTTTACGGCAGCAACTCGTTTTGGCCCAACAGCATGTTTTATGCCCGACCGGTTCCGGGCAGTTCGACGAAATTTGCCACCGTTGTTTCCGGTCATCACGGAACCGCAAGAGCAGGCGAACTTGTGATTTTCGACATTACGAAAGGACGGCAGGAAGCCGATGGAGCGATTCAACGTATTCCGAGTTTCGGAAAACCGGTTGAGCCGATTATCATGGATCAACTCGTGGACGATTCTTGGCCCAAATTTCTGTTTCCGGCTCCGCTGGACGAAAACTATTTTATCGTTTCTGCAAAGTTGACACAGAGTTCGCCCTGGGCATTGTATCTCGTGGATACGTTCGACAACATGTTGAAAATCCGTGAGGAGCCGGGTTACGGACTTTACGAGCCAACGCCGGTCATCAAACGTCCGCAACCGCCGATTCAGCCCAATCGGGTTGATCGCGTCTCGAAAGAATCGAATGTTTTTGTCACCGATGTTTATTTCGGTGATGGTCTCAAAGATGTTCCGAAAGGCACGGTCAAAAAGTTCCGGGTTTTTTCGTACAATTACGGTTATCGCGGTATCGGTTCTCACGACTATTTTGGAATGGAAAGTTGCTGGGACGCCCGGCGGATACTTGGCGAAGTGCCTGTTTATGAAGACGGCAGCGCCTCGTTTGTTATTCCGCCGAACACGCCGCTCGCGATTCAACCGTTGGACGAAAAAGGTCGGGCGTTGCAATTGATGCGGACGTGGTTTGTCGGAATGCCGGGCGAAAATCAGTCCTGCACCGGCTGCCACGAATCGCAAAATATCGTCACTCCGAACAAACGAACGGTTGCAATGGGAAAAGCCCCGACTCCGTTGACGCCGTTTCTCGGACCGGAACGCCCTTTTTCATTCAAATATGAAATCCAACCGGTTCTTGATCGATATTGTGTCGGCTGCCATGACGGTTCCGAAGAAAAAAAGAACCGTCCGAATTTTGCCGACAAATCGCCGGGTCATCGCGGTTTTTCCAAATCATATCACGCGTTGCATCCTTACGTTCGCCGACCGGGACCGGAAGGCGATTATCATCTTCTCAAGCCGTTGGAATTTCACGCTTCGTCAAGCGAACTGTTCCAGATACTCGAAAAAGGGCATCATGGTGTCGAAGTTGATGCTGATTCGATGCGGCGGCTTTACGCTTGGGGCGATTTGAACGTTCCGTATTACGGAACATGGATTGAGATTGCCGACAAACTCAACCGGAAACAAATTGCCGGAGTGGCGGCTCGTGCAACCGAATTGCGGTCATTGTACGCCGATATTGATCTCAACCCGGAAGCCGATCCTTACGCGGGTCTCGAATTGCCGGAAAACATCGAATTTGTCAAACCGAAAAAAGTGGAATTGGATTACACCGCGCCGACGCTTCCGAATTATCCGTTCGACGCTCAAACGGCAAAGAAGATGCAAACGAAGCCGAACCAAACGGTGAAAATAGCTAACGATTTGGCGATTGAGTTGGCGTGGATTCCTTCCGGTCAATTTGTGAAGGGCGATGACGGCGGTTTCGCTGATGAGTTGCCGCGAAGTGTTGCGGAAATTCGTCAACCGTTCTGGATGATGACAACCGAAGTGACCAATCAGTTGTATAATCAGTTCGATTCGAAACACGACAGCCGGTTTATTGACCAATGGTGTAAGGATCACACGCATCCCGGTTATCCTGCCAACAAACCGGAACAACCGGTGATTCGGGTCAATTGGAATAAGGCGGTTGAATTTTGCGAATGGTTGAGCAAAAGGACGGGCAAGAAGTTCAGGTTGCCGACGGAAACAGAGTGGGAATGGGCTTGCCGTGCCGGAACAATAACGCCGATGTGGTATGGCGATCTGACGGCGGATTTTGGTAAATTGGAAAATCTTGCCGACATGCAGACGAAAAAATTCGTCGTGCGTGGTGTGAATCCGCAGCCGATCAATAATCCGCCGGATGTTGAGGCGTTTATTCCGCGAGCGGAAGGGATTGACGACGGCAACATGATTCAGCAAGCGGTTGGAGCGTATCAGGCGAATCCATGGGGTTTGCATGACATGCACGGCAGTGTGGCGGAATGGACGGCGTCGGATTATTCGCCAACGGATTCACGCAAGGTGGTTCGCGGCGGTTCATGGCGTGATCGTCCCAAATGGGCAAGAAGCGGCGTACGCCGTCCCTACGAAGCATGGCAACCGGTGTTCAATGTCGGTTTCCGTGTCGTTTGCGAAGAATAACGGATTATACCCGTTGCGAATTCATTTTGGACAACTTCTAAAAACTCGTTTTTAACCACGAACCTACACGAAAGATTTTGAACTATTGCTGATTGTTTCGGATTTTGGGGAGCTTTATATCTGAAAGGAAACCTCCCACAAAAACGGAACAATCAGAAAAATTCTTATTGGTTTCAACTTAGTCCGTTTGGGACGCGAAGATTCAATCCGTTCCATTCGCAATGTCTTGACATTTTTGTGTGCCAATGGAATTCGCCATTCTCAATCCTTGTTCTCAATCATGACGCTTTCGACGTTTAATTCGGGAATTGTCACAATCGCGACTTGCGGAACCGTTATCCGGCTGAACGCTCCGGGATTCAGAAGCAACGTCTCGCCGTGCATTTGAAGCAACGGAGTATGCGTGTGTCCGTAACACATCAAATCCCAATGACCCGAATTTAACTCCAAATCGAATTGGTGTTGGTGATGACCATGCAGAAAGCCGATTTTCTTGTTCTCCCATTCCAGAGAACCAAACCAGCCGTGTACAAAATGACCCTCCTCCGACGCCGCAAGACGCAGCAAATCGTGTTCGCAGTCGGTGTTTCCGAAAACGAAATGCGTCTCGATCCCCCGAAACGCCTGAATCACCGCAATACCGCCAATGTCACCGCAATGAATGATTTTCGTCACCCCACGCTCCCGGAAAATCCGAACCGCTAACCGCGTCTCCGAAAGACGACCATGCGTGTCACTCAAAACACCAAGCCGATACATAATTCACCCCGTAAAACTATGGTAATTCAAATAATTTCGATTCAATCGTTGCGAGATCGTTGTAGTCTGGAATAATCCAATCAGCCCCCGCCCGTAAAAGTTGGTCTCGTTTCCACAAATCAATTCCGCTCCGCGCCGTCTCGTTCGACGCAACCCCAATCGCAAAACCGCCAACCTTTTTAACCTCACACGTTTCCGTGTGACCATCGCCAAAACCCAAAAGTTCGGCTCCCGTCAGTTGATTTTCCCTCAAAATCCGGTCAACCAACAATGCCTTGGAAAAAGAAGACGGCGTTTTTTGACCGCCGTAAATGCCGCCGTCAAAATAGTCCGAAAGCCGAAGCAACCGGACGTCTTCCCGAACCAATTCTTCTTCGGTTCCGCTCACAAGATAAAGTTTCAAACCACGCCGTTGAAGCATCGCCAAAAGACCGTAAGTCCCCGGTACAACAAATTCCTGAGGATCAACCCCGTTGCGAATCTGATCATGACGCCGCCGGACAATCTCAAAAAGAAATTGATAATATTCACGAAGATAATCTTCCGGCTCAGAAGGAATTCCCCCAAACTCCCGAATCACCTGAACTAAAGAATAAAATTGATAAATCGGCTGTTGACCAATTTGCAACTCAATATGACTTTTAGCAACTTCTTCCAATTCGGTTTCCGAACGAAGTTTTCCTTGCGGTGTGTCCCTCAGATATTTGAGAAATAACCCAATTAAAATCGGATGCCAACCCGCACGGATGACACTAAGTGTTCCGTCAAAGTCAAGCATCGCCGCCTTAGGACAAACAACAGGATGTTCACCGTGAACAATTTCAATCGAAGACATTGGGGGATGTGGGATGTGGGGAGTGGGGAGTGGGAAAATCGTTTAATTATTCTGGTGTTTGTGCTTTTTCAAAAAGCATTGCATCGGCATAGACGTTGGCAAAATCAGGGAGGGAAGCGAGTTCGATATGGCGGGCGTGCTGTGACAGGCGGAGCGATTCGTCACGGTATCGGGAATCCAGCAACGATAAACGCGCTCCGGCAAGTGAGGTGTTGCCGCAAAACCGAATCCACTCCAATGGAACCTCGCTCGGTAATAACCCGATCCGTTGCGCCGCCTCAGGACGAATAAAACTGCCAAATCCGCCGCCGACATAAAACGTTTCAATATGACTCGGTTGAAGTCCGTGCTGCCGCAACAACAACTGAATTCCGGCTCGAATGGCTCCGGTTGCCAATTGAAGTTGCCGAATATCACGCTGCGTCAACAAAATTGCTTCGCCAAGCCCCGAAACTTCGTCCGATGCCAAAACAAAAGACGGTTTATCGCCTGTTATCCTCCAATATTGCAAAAACGGCGAATCCGCTTTGACATGGAACTGACCGTTCGGTTTAATCAAACCGTGCCGCAATAATTCTGAAACGGCATCAATCAAACCGCTGCCGCAAAGACCTTTTGGGGGTTGGTTTCCGATTGTGGAGACGATTAATTCTCCGGTTGGAGCGGTTGGTACTCCGGTTCCGTTTGGTTCTTTTATTTGGAGTTTGACCCGATCAATCGCTCCGGGAACCGCCAACATTCCATATTCAATGCGTCCGCCTTCAAATGCCGGTCCTGCTGCGGTTGCTGCGGTGTCGATTTCGCCGTTGTAACATAAGACCAACTCGCCGTTGGTTCCGATGTCGATCAAAAAAAAGGAACGCGGTTCTTTTGGCGGCGAATCGTTTCGTTTTTTTTCGGATGGTTCCTGATTTTTCTCGGATTTTTTGGGATTTTCTTCCAATTGTTCCCGGCTTTTTTTGTGAATGGCGGTTGCAAGCACTCCGGCAACAATATCACCGCCAACGAAACCGCCGAAAATCGGAAACGTTTCGACAATTCCGTTCGGGGCAATGTTTAATCCGATGTCGTGTCCTGAACAAACCGGAAATTCCGAGATCGGAGCTATGAACGGAGCAAAACCGAGCGGTGACGGATCAATACCGAGAAAAAGATGTTCCATGACTGTGTTACCGGCAACGGAAACGAGTGAAATGTCGGTAACGGCAATACCGGCTTTTTCTACCAGTTCCGCCAACATTCCGTTGACGGCGTCAACGATCAATCCTTGCAATGTTGCCAAAAAGGCGGGTTCTTCAATAACTTTTTGAATTCTTGTAATAACATCGTCGCCGTAATTCCGTTGCGGGTTAGCGCGGAAAACTGCCCAAACGGTGTTTGGGTTACTAAAGTCGTGCAATTCGGCAGCCAGAGTGGTTGTTCCGATATCAACTGCAACTCCGAAACGATGACCGACACGTTTTATGATTTCATGTTGCTCGTTATCCAGAAACGATTCTGTTTGCACGACGACTGTTTTTTCGTTGTGCCGCAACGCGGTTTCGGGAATAGTCACGTCGAGATGATTCTCAACGGTTATTTGACAAGCCAATTGTTCATTTCCGTTGACGCGGAGTTTGCATTTCCCGCAGGTTCCGGCACCGCCGCAATCTGTTCGAAGCAAGAACCCCGCTTCAGCTGCCGCAACCGTCAATCGGGTTCCCGGCAAAACATGAACCGTTTGAGGTGTTCTGACGTTGCTTTCAGGATGAAAATGAACAAGATAAATCATCTCCCCATTGTCCCGAATTGCTTTCAATTGTCAAGGCAGTTTTCTATCGGCAATGTTACATCGGTAACTGTCTATTTTATTTTGCGCGCAAAGACGCAAAGAGTCAAACGAACGCCTTTTCGCATCAAGTAATCAATTTGTGGTATTCTACCACGAAAAACACGAAACATCACGAAAAATACTAATAGGTTGTCAATCGTTTATAATGAAAAATGAGAACAAAAATGTTTCGTGTTTTTTCGTGCTTTTCGTGGTTACAAGTTAAAACCAACCTTGAAATTCTTTGCGTCTTTGCGCGCAATCTTGAAAAACAAAATAGACAAGTACCCTTCGTGTTCTTTGCGCTTTTGTGCGAAACATTAAAAAACAAAAGAGACAGTTACCTTTTTGAAAAATGCAGTAGAGAGGAATGTTATTAATATGTTTGATACATTAGTAAAAATAAATTGTTATTCTAAGAGTCAATTGCTGAAAAAAGCAGCCGGTCATTTGCTGGAAAAATTCTATTGTTGTGAGATTAATTGCGCTGAAATAGACAAAAGCGTCTTGTTTGCTCATCACGCTCGCGGATGTACGATTATTGCGTCAAAAATTTGTGAGAATGTTGTCATCTATCAAAATGTAACAATCGGGTCAAATTTGAGATTTAACAAAATTAGTAATGAGTGGGAAAATGTTGGTAATCCGATTATTGGTCAAAACGTGGTCATTGCTGACGGAGCAAAAATTTTAGGACCAATAATCATCGGTGAAAATTCTGTTGTAGCAGCCGGTGCAATCATTACAAAAGATATGCCCGCCAACAGCATCGTGTACGGCGTGAATCAACATAAACCTAAAGATGCCAACTACGATTTAATATTTAACTCGAATATGATCAACTTTGAAAAAATAATAGAAGCCAATCATAAATTGATAGCAAAATTTAACGGAAAATAATTCGCAGGAAGATAAGGGAAGTTTTAGATATTCTTTCATTACTTTCTTACCTTCCTGTACAAAATTCCTGATTATTTCATTTTCAAAGAATATTGTTTTCTTCTCTTTTTCGTGTATGTTCGTGTCTTTCGTGGTTGACGATGATTGCGTTGTCGTACTAAAACCAGGAACAAGTAAAGCCGCCGTCAACATAAACAGTAGAACCGGTCATATAACTTCCTGCCTTTTTCGACAAAAGAAGTAATGCGGCACCAACGAGTTCGTCGGGAGTTCCGTAACGCCGCATCGGGGTTCCACGCATGATGTTGTCAACCCGTTCGGCGTCAAGCAACTTGCGATTTTGCTCCGCCGGAAAAAAACCGGGACAAATCGAATTGACCCGAATCTTTCGCGTCGCAAATTCCTGTGCAATATTTTGCGTCAAATTGACAACTCCGGCTTTAGAAGCAGCATAAGCAAAAACCCGCGAAAGCGGTCGGTCAGAATTAACACTGCCAATATTCAAAATGGCTCCGCCCTCTTTGTTGGCAAGCATCGATTCAATGAAAACCTGACAGGATTCCATCATTCCTTTGAGATTAACCGCAAAAATTTTGTCCCATTGATCGGGATCAATTTCGAGGAAGGGCGTACCGACATTGATTCCGGCGCAGTTGACAAGCATATCAACTTTTCCGGTAATCTTGAGCGATTCCGCAAGCAAATCCTTGATCGATGCCCGTTGGGTGATGTTGACAACACAATACGAAGCGTTCACATGAAGAGCCTTCAGTTTTTCGATTCGGCTTTTGCAGGCGTCTTCGCCCATGTCGGCAACAACAACATGCGCCCCAGCCTGTCCAAGACCGGCTGCCAACGCCCCGCCAAGTTCGCCAGCCCCGCCAATCACAACAGCAACCTCGCCTTCCAGCCCAAAAAGATTGCTCAAATATTCCGATGAATTTAACATAGTGTCACTTCTTCTTTCGGTTCCTAAAAAACAAACCGGTAAAAGGTTTTATCTTACTTATGGTTGACCGTTGACCGTCAACAATCAAAAAAAGCGTTTGTTATTCTATCCTTAAAATCAGAAAACACAAGCCGATATGCCCCATCTTTATTTTTCTGCCGTTTTCATTTCTAAAGGCAACTTCTAAAAACTCTTTTTTAACCACGAAAATCACGAAAAAGCACGAAAGGTTTTTTGTTATCACTTTTTTATTACAAACGATTTACAGTATTTGTAATTTTCGTGAAATTTCGTGTGTTTCGTGGTTAGTCTCGGTTTTTAGAAGTTCCCTAAAATAAAATGTCCCGACTGATTCAAAATTCCAAAAAATCCACAATAAACGGGGAATTATCGGGCGATGTTTTCTAATTCGGTAAAGACGTTTTTGGCTTCCAACCAATTTGTCCAACCTTCACGCCAAACGAGCATTGTTGGTTCGATACGGTGTTCCTGAATCCAGGTGTGGATCATTTGTCCTGTTGCCGGACCGTATTGCGGTCCGCCGGGAACCTGAACATACCAAACCACCGTCTGATCTTGCAAGATCGGATTGGTAATTCCGTCGGATTTTGGAATTGGTTGCGTTGTCGCTGCCAACGGTTCCGGCTGTACGGTTGCTGCCGGAGCAACCGGATTGGAAACAACCGGGGTGGAATTGGCGGGATTTTCATTGAGTTCCTTGCTGCTCTTTCGCGTGCTTTGCAAAGGAATAATAAGCCGCGCCCCACATTCAGGACAAAAACCGGCTTTACCCGCTAAATGTTCTTTAACATTCAATTTGTGTCCGTTCGGACAAAAAAAACGAATACCCATAATTTTACGAGGATGTTAATAAGAATCAGGTGGTCGTTGTTACAGGAACATTTTTTAACCTATTTCAATATTTTTCAATTTTTCAACAAGTCGAATAAAATGTACTAAAACTTACCAAAACGTACAGGATTTCCACTCCGTTTACGGGCGGTTTTGCGATGGTTTATCGGGAACAAGTTGAGTGCCGGAAGGACCAACAGCGGTTGTTTGAACAATAACGTCTTCATCTTTCGCCCAAGTGAAATGAGGAACACCGGCAGGTTCTGTCAAAAAACTGCCGGGCGGAAGCGCAACAAGTTTTTGTGCGTCAAATTCTTCGCCAATACCATAATAATACGTTCCCGAAAGAACAACAACTGTCCGCGAATCAGTGTGGCGATGCGGAATAATTTGTTTTCCTTTCGGAATAATGGTTCGTGTGACATAAAGACCTTCCGCTTTCGGGTCGCCAAGCAATGTGACGGTTCGCGGAGCGGTGCTGCCTTGCTGCTGGGGTTGCCAGCGGATGTCGTCCGGGCAAAAAAACAAAAGCGGAATCGCCGGCTTTTCCGAAACCAAATCTCTGACCGGCTCTTTGGGTTGTAACTTTTGCGGCGGTATCGAACGGGTTCGCTGACCGCCAAAAAGAACAACGCAAAAAATTGAAAAAACAACAATAAAATAAAATGAATTTCGTTGCATGATTTGAGTTATTGATTTAATGTGTTGATATTATTTTTGTATTATTTTTTGTAATATATCAGCAAAAAATCCGCTTTCAATCAACCTTATTTACAACCTTATTTTTCCTAACAAAA
>JAISQH010000090.1 GCA_031274385.1 Planctomycetaceae bacterium
AATCTGCCTCACCCAATGCCAAATCAAAAACAAAAATGAAAACGAAAACGTCTGCTTCAACAAAATAACCACCCCCGACAACTTCCAAAATGAACTCATCAAACTAATCAAACAAATCACCTCCACCAACGACTCAAATTAAACTTGTAGACAGTTTCAAATGACCCAAAAAGCCATAAAGAACGTGTCTGTAGGCACTTAGAAAAAATACGATCTGGAACTTCGGTTTAAGACGTTTCGTTGCCGTCGATTTGTCATCGAACTCACGGGGTAAAAACGTTTCAGATTTACCGCAATGGGGACACTGTCCCTGAAATGTTTCACAATGAATCATCACTCTTGTCGCCGAACCAATGGGCAGATCACGAACTTCTCGGATAAGGGGCTTATTGTAATACATTCGCGACCCGCAATGAGGACAAGTCATTCGGTAACGACGATCTCGACGTATAAAGACCTTCACTTCAGACAAAGAAAACGTTACATTAACTATCGTAAAGCCGTCGAAGCCAAACAAGTTATAGTACCTGAAAAAGTCATAAACAAAAATTGGGGGGTAGAAGGGCAATAATCAGTTAACACAACTCATTATAACAAATAACCTTACAACTTGAAAGACCACCCAAAAAACCGCGAACTCGCGGGAGAACCCAAAAAAATAACTTAGTCATCCCCGCGAACTCGCGGGAGAACCAGAAAATTGCTGATTATTTCAGATTTTGTGGAATTTTCCCATTGTGGATTTATTTTATCAAAATACCCTGAAAGGGTAACATTCACGTTAGCGACGGGGGCTTGCCCCCGAAAATATGAATCGATGAGGGTTTTCCCATTAAATTGATTGCGGGCGAAATTGATTGATAATGAACGCAAACGTACGAAATAAATCAATCATTCGGGGGCAAGCCCCCGTCGCTAACGGATAACAAAGTACACTCTACGTAGGTATTTGACCCTTTCAGGGTCAGATTTGCGTCTTTGTGCGCAATCATTAAAAAACAAAAAAAACTGGTTACTTGCAAACATTCTCTATTTGGCATATACTAGTCGGAATTAAGTAAAATAATTAAGGGAATTTCTAAAAACCGAGACTCACCACGAAACACACGAAATTTCACGAAAAATATCATTGCAGTAAATCGTTTGTAATAAAAAAGTTATAACAAAAATTCTTTCGTGTTTTTTTTGTGTGTTTCGTAGTTAAAAAAGAGTTTTTAGAAGTTGCCTTAAGTAAATGGACTTGGCTTCACTTAGCGAGCAGCACCAAACATCTGAAAAATCGGCATGTCGAACTGAAACATTATTCAAACCATTGCAGCAGTTATTGGTTTCGTTCCGTTCACGGTTGCCGCAATACCAAGTTTCGCCGCGTTCGCAACACGACACTTCACCAGCCCCTGATTTATTGAGTAACAACAATATGTTTAAGAACTTAAATTTACGAACGAAAATATTTTTTCTGGTTTCGTCTGTCGTCATTGTGTCTTTTTCGATCCTCACCATGATCGTTTCCAACACGACCTTTGAAATGGCGAAGAAAGACGCCTTCAGTCTGGCACAGGAAACAGCGGACAAATACAAGAACGAAATTAAAGCGGAATTGCAAGGAGCCAGAATAACGTCAGAAACGCTTTCGACGGTGTTTGAAACATTAAAGGATAATCATCTCACCGACCGAAAAATGATGAATGACATCCTGAGAAATACTCTGACAAAAAAGGAATATATCACCGCATTTTGTGTTGCATACGATCCTGATGCGTTGGACGGAAAAGATAAAGAGTTTGCCGGTCAGGAACCGGCGTACGATAAAACGGGAAGATACGCCCCTTACTGGAATAAACTCGGCGGCAACATTGCGGTTGAGCCGTTGCCCGCCATCGATACGGAAGATTGGTATATCGTTCCAAAAACGACAAAGCAAGAATATATCACCGATCCTTATCCGTACGGACTTCAGGGACAAACGGTAATGCTTGCCAGTCTGATTTTTCCTGTTCTTCATCAAGATCAATTTATCGGAATCGTTTCTTCTGACATTGTTCTTGATAAGTTACAGGAAATGGTTTCAAAAGTTAATCCGCACGGGCAAACAGGATATACGGAAATTTTTTCAAATGCGGGCGTTATTGCCGCTCATCCCGACAAACCTTTTCTTGGAAAAGATTTAGCAGAGTCATTGGTTTATGAAATGCTGACTTCGGATCGTTCCAAAATCAATCAATCTCTAAAATATGCGAACGAATATCTCGCCGCCAGTCTTGTTCAAAATCAAACGGACGAAGATCAGGTTACAAAATATGATAACAGCAGGCAATTTATTGAAAAATTAAAAGAATACGCGGAAAATTCCGATCCTGCCAAACTGGATTTGTCGTTACTAAATCCTGAAATGGCACAGGCAATACTCCAAGCGGATCCATTTCGGTTACGATATGCGGCGGAAGCAAAAGAGGCGATCAAAAACGGTCAACTGTACATTTCAAGCAGCAAGGATTTTTATACCGTTTATATGCCGATTCAGTTCAGCGAAGCGACGAATCCTTGGTCGGTTGTGGTCAGTATTCCCATGACAAAAATTTTGAGTAATGCCCGTGCTGTCCGAAATTATGTTGTTCTTGTATCAATTATCTCAATAGGCGTTATCGCTTTGGTGCTTTATTTCATTGCGAAAAACATTACAAAGCCGATACTTCTGCTGTCGAATACCGCAAGGATTCTTGGCGAAGGGAATTTTGATATTGAAGTCCCTTCCATTCGAAGCAATGATGAAATCGGTGCTTTGGCAAAAACGTTTCAATTTATGGCAGCCGAGATCAATACGCTGATCAAGCAATTGCGGGATCATGCGGAGGCTCTGGAAGAAAAGAACCAATATCTGAACCGGTTGAATGAATTAAAGGACGAATTTATGGCAAACACGTCCCATGAATTGCGAACGCCGATCAATGGTATCATTGGCATTGTCGAATCAATGATTGACGGAGCAACCGGTTCACTGACTCAGGAACAAAAATATAATCTGGCGATTGTTGCCAACAGCGGCAAGCGGCTTTCCAATTTGGTCAACGATATTCTGGATTTTACGAAACTGAAAAATAAAGAAATCATATTGCAACTCAAACCGATTGATTTGAAAACCATTGTTGATACAGTTATGGTTTTATCCAAGCCGTTGATCAAGGGGAAAGAATTGGTTTTGGTCAATGAGATTGACGATTCGCTGCCGATTGTCAGTGCCGATGAAAACAGAATGCAGCAAATTCTGTACAACCTGTTGGGTAATGCCATTAAATTTACGGAAAAAGGAAAGGTCAGTATTTCAGCCAAAGTCTTGAATGACATGGCGGCGGTTTCGGTTACGGATACCGGGATTGGTATTCCGGCGGACAAATTTGACCGAATCTTTGAGTCATTTGAACAGGTGGACGGTTCCACTGCCAGAGAATACGGCGGAACCGGTCTGGGATTATCGATTACAAAAAAACTGGTCGAATTGCATGGCGGAACGGTCAGCGTCGAATCCAAGTTGGGCGAGGGTTCCCGATTTACGTTCACCGTACCAATATCAGACATCGAACACGATGAGAAGGCGTTAAGCGAGAGACTGAGAACAATTATCGATATGGAAGATTTTGCCGTCCCCGATAAACCGGCAAATTTTGCACAGAATACGGAAGACCAAAAGGGAATGTACAAAATACTTGTTGTTGACGACGAACCCGTCAATATTCAGGTACTGAAAAATATTCTTTCGATACGGAATTATTCTGTGTCGCAGGCGTATAATGGTCATGAGGCTCTTGATCTTATTAAGAGCGGGAAAATTTTTGATCTGGTTTTGCTGGATGTGATGATGCCCAAAATGTCAGGCTACGAGGTTTGTCGGCATTTACGGGAACAATATTCGTTGTTTGATTTACCGATTCTGATGTTGACGGCAAAACATCAGTTACAAGATATTCTTTTGGGGTTCCAGTCCGGTGCCAACGATTACATTGAAAAACCTTTTGACAAAGAAGAATTATTGGCACGCATTAAAACGCATTTGGAATTGAAGAGTGCGATTACGGCGGCTCAGGCGGCGAATAAGGCGAAAAATGAATTTATGGCAAACATGAGCCATGAAATACGTACACCGATGAATGCCATATTGGGCTTGACTCATTTGTTACTGGAAACCCCGTTGGACGAGCAGCAACACCAATATACCAACAACGCTTATCGTGCGGCGCAATCTCTTTTAGGTATCATTAATGACATTCTCGATTTTTCCAAGATGGAATCGGGAAAAATGACGTTGGATCGTGTTCCTTTTTCGTTAAGCGAAGTGCTGGGCGACATTGACATTGTTTTCCGGGAACAGAGTACCGAGACGGGAGTTGATCTTATTTTTGAACAGTCATCCAAACTTCCTGATACACTTTTGGGCGACCCGTTGCGTTTGCGGCAAATTTTTATCAATCTGGTGGGGAACGCTCTTAAATTTTCCAAGCAAGGTTCTGTTACGGTAAGTGCCAGGTTGGAGTCGCAGCAGGACGATAACGTAACGGTAGCATTTTCGGTTCAGGACACGGGAATTGGCATGACTCCTGCTCAGACTCAAAAACTTTTTACTGCGTTTTCTCAGTCCGACACATCGGTAACTCGTCAATATGGCGGTATTGGATTGGGACTGACACTCACGCGGAGTTTGGTCAAACTGATGGGTGGGAAAATTTCACTGGAAAGCGAACTTGGTATTGGTACTAAAATTATGTTCACCTGCGTTTTCGGAGTTAATCCTAATGCCAAGACGACAGACAAACAGACGGAGCCGGAGACAATTAAAAGGGTTATACCTCACGAAGGAAGATCGCTGGCGGGGTTCCGTGTTTTATTGGTGGAAGACAACAAGATCAATGTGTTGGTCGCAAAGGCGTTGATGGACAAGGTGGGGATTAGGGTAACTGTTGCGGAAAACGGCGAGGCGGCTCTTGCTCGGTTGGAAGAGGCGGATCGTCAAAGGTTGAAGCCGGTTTTTGATTTGGTGTTGATGGACATTCAGATGCCGGTGATGGATGGTTTTGAGGCAACCAAACGTATTCGGGAAAATCCTCGTTATGAAGGACTGATTATACTGGCGTTGACTGCCCACGCTTTTGCCGAAGAAATACAAAAATGTTTTGATATCGGCATGAACGGACATCTTTCCAAACCGATTGACGTCCACGCTTTGTATAAAACATTGCGATACTTTTTGTTGCACGAATCAGAACAGCCAACAACATCATGAAAAGTCTTTCCCAAATATTAAAACGCCGTATTTTTAACGTAACTGTCTATTTTATTTTTTAAGGATTGCGCGCAAAGACGCAAAGAAATTCAAGGTTGGTTTTAACTTGTTCTGTTTTTGACGGTGTTCATTATTGTTTTACTCAAGGAAGATTTTTATAACTTCATGTTATAAAAAATATACAAATCAATTTGTTTCATTTTTTTCGTGAAATTTTGTGTTTTTCGTGATAGAATCCTCGTTTTTCATTTTTAAAATCCTCTAAAATGAAAAAACGCCACAATGAAATTGATAACCGGATATGATAAAGATGCTCGTTTGATTCTTTGCGTTTTTGCACGCAAACATGAAAAACAAAATAGACAATTACATAGTGAATATCGCTTGCGAAACTATTCACTACTAACTATCAACTAAGTCGGCGTTGCCCTACGCTATGATATTTGACCCTTTCAGGGGTCAGACGGAGGTTGCCATTTCAAATGGAAACCTTCCACAAAATCCGAAATAATCCAGATAATTTTCGTGACTTATAAAAACATTGTGAACGGTTACAAAAACACGGAACGTAAAAAATAAAAGTAAACGTAATTAATTCGATGGGACAGATACATCAACCTTTTCCGGTACTTCTTTTTATGGCGGTGTTTAGTTCACTTGACGCGGCTTTTCCTTGGGCGCGGCAACAGGCGGAGGCGTGTTTTGGTCCGATTGAGTTGGAAAGTGAGGCGTTTCCTTTTGAGAGTTTCACTGATTACTATGCTCCGACAATGGGCAAAATATTACCGAAACGGCTTTGGGGTTTTCAACAGTTGATTGACCCGTCGGAACTGCCGAAAATCAAACGTCAAACCAATGAGTGGGAATCCGAATTTCAAACGATTTCGGAACAAAAAACAGTGGAACGACCGTTGAATATGGATCCCGGTTATATTGATCTTGGAAAGTTGATTTTGGCATCGACCAAAGATCATGCTCACCGGATTTATCTTTCCGATGGAATTTTTGCCGAAACAACGCTATTATTTGTACAGAAAAAATGGAAACCGTTACCGTGGAGTTATCCTGATTATCAAAGTGAAGGTTATATGACATTCCTGAGCCGTTGCCGTGATTATTTGAAATCAAAACGAATCGTTTCCAATACCTGAACCAACCACGAACGTAATTGTCTATTTTGTTTTTCATGTTTGCGCGCAAAGACGCAAAGAATCAAACGAGCATCTTTATCATATCCGGTTATCAATATTAATTGTGGCGTTTTTTCATATTAGAGGATTTTTAAAAATGAAAAACGAGGATTCTACCACGAAAAACACGAAATTTCACGAAAAAAATGGAACAAATTTTTTTATAACATGATTTGTATATTTTTTTATAACATGAAGTTATAAAAATCTTCCTTGAATAAAATAATAATGAACACCGTCAAAAACTGAACCAGTTAAAACCAACCTTGAATTTCTTTGCGTCTTTGCGCGCAATCCTTAAAAAATAAAATAAACGTTATCAATAATGGTTTCCTTACATGACAGTTTAGTATCCAGTTCTGCGCGGAAATTACCGATTCGGGTACGTTCCGATCTGACGGCGAAACGGCAACAATATCTCGGACGATCTTATTGGGTCATCAAGGAACCCATCGGGTCACGATATTTTCGTTTTCAAGAGGAAGAGTATGCTATTTTGCGGATGTTCGATGGTACGAATAGTCTTGACGACATCAAAGAGGAATTTGAAAAGGAATTTCCGCCGCAAAAAATTTCACTCGAAGAACTCCAGCATTTTTTGGGACAACTTCATCAAAGCGGTCTCATCGTCGCCGCAACTCCCAATCAGGGACCGGAACTTCTTAAACGAAAAAAGAAACGATTCAAACAAGAATTGTTCCAAAAATTCACCAATATTCTCGCCATCAAATTCAAAGGATTTGATCCTGACCGTCTTCTGACGATTTTGTTACCGTTTGTCCGATGGTTTTTTCATCCGGTCATGATTGTTTGTTGTTTATTTCTTGGTCTTTCGGCGGCGGCGTTGGTTTTGGTCAATTTTGATACATTCCGTTCCAAGTTACCGGAGTTTTACGAATTTTTTAATCCGGTCAATCTGATTTTTCTGAGTATGACGCTGGCGGGAACAAAAGTGTTACACGAATTTGGACATGGTTTTACGGCAAAATATTTTAAGGGCGAGTGTCACGAAATGGG
This sequence comes from Planctomycetaceae bacterium, assembly GCA_031274385.1. GTDB lineage: Bacteria > Planctomycetota > Planctomycetia > Pirellulales > Thermoguttaceae > WRKP01. Next base: position 7,483 of record JAISQH010000090.1, read on the forward strand.
CGTGATGATTCTTGTGCTGACGCCTTGTTTGTACGTAAATGTTTCCGATTCGTGGCTTTTGCCGAATAAGTGGCATCGAATGGCGATTGCGATTGCGGGGGTGTATGTTGAATGTGTTTTGGCTTCGGTTTGTACGTTTTTGTGGTGGTTTTCGGAGCCGGGACTCCTGAATTATCTTGCACTGAATATCATGTTCGTTTCGTCGGTCAGTACGATATTGTTCAATATTAACCCGTTACTCCGTTACGACGGTTATTATATTTTGGCGGACTGGCTTGAAATTCCGAACCTGCGGCAAAAAGCAACAAAAATTCTGACACGGAAATGTTCGCAATGGTTTCTTGGTATGGAGCAACAGGACGACCCGTTTTTGCCGCAGAAAAATCAGATTCTGTTTGCGTTGTATTCGGTGGCGGCGTTTTTTTACCGCGGGGTTGTGATGGCGTCTATTTTGTTTTTCATTTACAAAGTGTTTCAGCCTTACGGTCTTCAGGTTATCGGACAAATGATTGCGGCGATGTCGTTGTTTAGTTTATTTGTGATGCCGTTGTATAAAGTCGGCAAATTTTTCTGGGTTCCTGGGAGGATTTACAAAGTGAAAAAAGTACGATTTTATTTGTCTCTTTTATTGTTAATCGGTTTGCTTGGTTTCCTGATTTTTTTTCCGTTACCTTATACTGTTATTGCTCCGACGATTACGGAGCTTCGGGCGTCGCAGTCGCGGCAGGTTTATATTCCTGACATTAAAGGCGGTTGTCAACTGAAACGGATTGATGTTACGCCGGGTCAATTTGTTCGGGAGGGCGAGGTGTTGGGACTTCTCGAAAACCGGAATCTTCTTTTCGAACTTGTTGACTCGGAGGGAAAATGTAAGGAATTGGAACAAGAAATCGAAAAATTGGAACATCTTCGGATTTACCGGAGTGAAGCGGCGTTACAAATTAGTCCGGTTCAGAAATCGTACGCGGCGGCGCGGGAGATTCATCAAAATTTGCTTCGTGATTTCAATGATTTGACGCTTCGTGCTCCGAGTGACGGAGTTGTTGTTTCACCTCCGTGGAAACCGTATCAGGCTCCGCAAGATGATCAATTGCCGACGTGGTGGGGATCGCCGCTCGAACCCATGAACCTCGAAGCAACATTCGAACCGGGAACCATCTTTTGCAGTATTGGCGATCCTAAATATTTAGAAGCCGTGTTGGTGGTCAACCAATCGAAGACCGGTTTTTTGAAACGAGGTCAACGTGTCGAATTGAAACTAAATGAATTTCCTGATAAGACATTTGAGGGTGAAATTCATGAGATTGAGCGGCAAGCGGTTTCGTCGTTAGATGTACAACTTTCGACGCGTGCTGGCGGCGAAGTGCCGACAACAACCAAACGGGACGGAGCCGAAGAACCAAACAGTGCATCGTATCGGGTTCGGATGTTATTGGACAATCCTGATTTGTCGATCAAGGTTGGCATGACCGGTGCTGCTAAAGTTCATGTTGATCCGCAGACGCTTGCCAAACGTGCCTGGCTGTTTGTTAACGAAACATTTAATTTCAAACTATAAAAACAAACCACAAACCACAGTAACTGTCTATTTTGTTTTTCAAGTATGCGAGCAACGATACAAAAACAATTCCGTAAAACAATTCCGTAAAATAACTCCGTAGGAGTTTAATTTTGATAACCCCGTGCAAACGAAGTGCAGCACGGGGTAAGTGTACAAACAAAACGAGAACTCCGATAGGAGTTCAATAAAAAGGGGTTAACTTTGTCACAGTAACCACAAACATCAAAATTG
>JAISQH010000112.1 GCA_031274385.1 Planctomycetaceae bacterium
TAAAAAATAATTCACTGTCACAATAAGTATTTTTATTGCTCAAAAGTGACAGCATTCGTGGGACACCCAATGACAAATTCAAATAAAAAAAGTGTCCCGCGAACGCTGTCCATTGACCAATTAATCAATCAATTGATCAATGATTGAACGGTAAAGTAAAATTGATTTAGTCGCGATAGCGACGGCATGATGCATAACCGGCGGTGTAGCGCAGCGCAACCGCCGGATCGCAACCCTCCCCCGCCAACAAAGTCGCGCAGCGACGATATTATCGATATTATCGATATTATCGAACAAAATCTATTTCGCCTCATTCCATAAACTCGCCACGTTTGATAATGCCGTCGCTGCGCGACTTTGGTTGTTTGGTTGCGATTGTCCGGTGATTGCGCTGCGCTGCATCACCGGTTATGCATCATGTCGTCGCTGCGCGATTTGTTAGTATAACCCACACGGATGGGCGTTTTTTTTTTCGAGACAAACGGTATCTTGAAGAATCCAATATGTTGAAGTACAATGCGAAATAATGATCAAGTAAAGATTATTCCCCATTGTTTATGTCATCAGTTAATTCATCGAATAATATTCCGTCAGTTTCGTTGCCGTCGCGTCGAACCCGTAGTGAACGGGTGGCGTTGCGGTCATCCTCGAAGGGCGGCTTTTCGAGATTCGCCGCCGAATTGAAACGCGATCACTGGGGTTCTTTTCTCTTGATCATGTCGTTGGTCTCCATTATCATCAGTTGCCTGATTGAAGCGTGGAACCCGCCGTTTCAGTTTCGCCCCAACAGCGTTACGGATCGGGCAATCGTCTGTAATTCGGCGTTTTCTATTTCAAGCCCCGAAGCAAAACGTCTGGCAATGGACAGAGCACGCTGGGAATCCCTGCACGTCTTCGTCAATGACCCCAAACCACTCATTCAACTCCGCGAATCCCTTTGGAATACCGTCGCCGCACTGGTAAACGCCCATTCGTTCGACCAACTCGACGCCAAAGGGAAAGAAATGTGGTACAAATTTCTCAAGCCAAATGAAAAAGAACCAATCCCGGAAAATGTGGATCCGCGTGCGTCATTCGATGCGTTTGTCGCTTATTTTAAGGATGATACCAGCTTCGATCTGTTCAACAACCGCCTCAAACGAGCGTTCACCCCCTTCGAACTGCACGGAACTCTCGTCATCTTGCCCTACGGAGCCGAAAAAGGAAGTCAAGACCAAATTCTCGTTTATCGCAAAGAGGAAACTCCAGACCGTGCCGTAGCATTTAAGGTGAGCGATGTTCTGATTCGTGACGGAGCCCGTTTCAAAGAGGCGTTGCAACGTGAATTAAATAACCCCGCCCTCGTCGATCAACTGTTCAACTGGCTCAGCCCTAAATTAGAAGAAACCCTCAAAGAAGATAAAAATGCAACCGCCGACTTTGAACAAAAAGCAGCCGATGCCGTCGGCGATGTCGTCGTTGATTTTGTACCGGGGCAAGTCATTATTGAGGCTGGCATCATGCTGGAAGCAGAAGAAATGGCGTTGTTACATGCCGAGCATAAAGCCTTTTTGTTGAAACTCTCGACGGGCAACCGGATTCTTCGGTTTCAGGCAGTTTGCGGCACCATTTTCGTTTTGATTGTTCTTGCGTGGGGATTTGTTCAACGATTGGAACGCCGGCGTCCGAAATCGCTCTTGTCTTTTGCTTTTCTGATGGGCGGAACGGTTTTGGTGGTGGCAATAGCACAAGGAATGCAACGCTTCGCATTGACAATTGCCGAAGGAGAAATTATTCCGCTTCTTTTATTTGTCATGGTGGTTTCCATTACTTATTCTTGGCAATTGGCGGTAGTCTTATCAACCATTCTGACATTGATTCTTGTTTTCGGAAACGGCGGCGGAAACGGGGAATTGATTATTCTGCTTGGCGTGACGATTAGCACCGCGATTCAGTTAGAGCGGTTGCGGTCACGGCGAAAGTTGGTTGTTGTTAGTTTTCTTTCGGGAATGGTCGCTTTTGTTTTGACGCTCACAACCGGATTTCTCAGCAATCGTCTCTTGGAAACACCGTTATTCATTGATGCGTCCGCCAATTTCGTTTGGTCATTTCTTGCCGGTTTGATTATGACGGGGCTTCTGCCGTTTATTGAAGAACCGTTTGGAATCCTGACCGACATGAGCCTGCTGGAACTGGGCGATGTCTCCCAACCTTTGCTTCAAAGTCTCATCCGGCTTGCCCCGGCAACTTACGGACATTCCATGCAGGTCGGAACCATCGCCGAAACAGCCGCCGAAGCCATCGGCGCACGAGGACTTTTGACTCGGGTCGGAGCGTATTTTCACGACATCGGCAAAATTATGAAACCGGAATATTATAGCGAAAACCAAGGAGGTTTAGACAATATTCACGATCATATCGAACCGCAAGTCAGTACCATTGTTCTGATTGCCCATGTCAAGGACGGCATTGACCTTGCGCGGCAACATCGATTGCCCAAACCGCTCATTGATCTGATCGAACAACATCACGGCACTTCATTGGTTTCCTTTTTTTACGGGCGTGCCAAAGGAAACAAGGATGAGCCGGGCAAACAGGTTGAGGAAAGCACTTACCGTTATCCGGGACCGAAACCGCAAACGAAAGAAGCAGCGATTCTGATGATTGCGGACACTTGCGAGAGTGCCTGCCGAAGCATGGGAACCGCCGCCACTCCGGGAAAAATCGAAAACCGTGTTCATGTTCTCATCAAACAAAAACTGGATGACGGTCAATTTGATGATTCCGGTCTGACGCTTCGGGAATTGAAAATCATTGAAAACAGCGTTATCAAATCCATTATCGCCGCCATGCACGGACGAATCAAATATCCCGATCAAGAACCTGAAATAGTTAATAGTGGAGAGTGAATAGTGAATAGTTTCGTAAGCAACACTATACTTTACACCGCAACAAATTGTTACTTTTCGTAATGTGGATTTTATAACAACCTTATTTCCAACCTGATTTTCTTACAAAAACAACCTTAGTAGCCATTGATCATAAAAAAGATCAACCTTATTTACCTTATTTAAATGTCTTAATAAGGTAATAAGGTTTTGTTCTTG
>JAISQH010000130.1 GCA_031274385.1 Planctomycetaceae bacterium
ATTGCTTCCGGTTGATCCGTTTGAACCTCGTCCGGTTGTCAACGAATTTGCCGCAAGCGAACCGAAAACAGAGCCGGTTCTTACGCCGACAACTTCGGCAACGCCGCCGGTTGCGCCGGGCAACAGCGATCCTTTTGTTCGTGCCGCCGCAACCCCCAACGAATCCGCTCCGGCAGCCGTTCCGACCAATTTCGGTTTCGCAACACCCGACACAAAACCGCCGGCTCCAGAGTTGGCGGTTTCGGAATCAACTCTTTCGGAACCGCTTTCTTTTAACGAAACAGCGTCAACCAAACCAATAGAAGAAATGACCGTTTTGCCTATTCTTCCGAAAGAATCGGAATCAACTGCAATTCCGTTTGTTTCCGGTTCGGTTCCGGCGGTTTCAACTCCGCCCAATCCGCTTCGCCATGAAACCGGACAACCGGCAACGGATACAATACAGACAAAGATTGAATTACCTAAAATTGACGCAGTGCAAACGAAGACGGAACAATCAATGATTGTTGTTTCCGATGACTCTCCTAAAGTTATCGGGGAATCCCACGAGGTTCACGGTGAAGTCAACGAGGTTCGCGGGGAAGTCAACGAGGTTCGCGGGGAAGTCCACGAGGTTCACGGTGAAGTCCACGAGATTCGCGGGGACGTCCACGAGGTTCGCGGGGACGTCCACGAGGTTCGCGGGGAAGTCAACGAGGTTCACGGTGAAGTCCACGAGGTTCGCGGGGAATCCCACGAGGTTCGCGGGGGAGTCCCCGAAGTTCTTGGGGACGCCCCTGAAATTTCCATTGATTCCAATAATTCCAATAATAAAGCCTCTTCAATGGTTCCAATCAATACGGAGCCAACTACTGAAATTGCCCGGCTCAATACGGAGTTGCACGGGGTTGATGCGGCACGGGCGAATGTTGAACCGGCGGAAGTTGAGGCGGTACGAACCAAGATTGAATTGCCGGAAACAGACACGGCGCAACCGGTTTCAAAGAATCAACCGTTTGATCCGATCGCGGTTAATGGCGAGTTGTTTGTTGATTGGCAAAAACCGAAATTGCTCCTCGTCTTTACCGGTTTTATGAATGGTTATGTCGAGCCTTGCGGTTGCGCCGGTTTGGAGCAAATGAAAGGCGGTTTGAGTCGGCGTTACACGTTTTTCAAGGAACTGGAAGAGAAAAAGGGTTGGTCGGTTCTTCCGATTGACGCCGGTAATCTTAACAAAGGTTTTGGGCGTCAGGAAGAATTGAAGTTCAATTTTGTCATCGACGAAGCACTCCGGCTGATGAAATATCAGGCAACCGGTATCGGTGACCGAGAACTTCTTTTGCCAACAGACGCTTTGATTTTGTATTTTGTCGATGTGCCGGGTATTCCGCGCCGTTACACTTCGGCTAACGTGGCAATTATGCAATTTGACCCCGATTTTACGGCTCCGTACCGTGTTTTTGAACAAAACGGAATCAAAGTCGGTGTTACTTCGGTTATCGGTCAGTCGTTGCTCAAGGATGTCAACAACAACGACATCCAACACGATGACGCAATCAAACGGTTAAAGGAGATTTTGCCGCAGTTTGCTGCGGAAAAATGTGACAAGCGGGTTTTAATCATTCACGGTTCGGGCGAGGAAACGAAACGGATTGTCAAGGCGGTGCCGGGTCAGTTCGATTATATTATTCCGAGCGACACTCCGGCAGAACCGCCGTTCCGACCAAACTGGATCGAAAACAGCATGTTGGTTGAAGTCGGCGAAAAAGGAAAATTTGCGGTTGCAATCGGGCTTTACGACGACCCGAACCAACCCTACCGTTATCAGCGTGTTCCGCTGGATTCCCGATTTGAAAATTCAAAAACCATTGTCGCGTTGATGCAGCTCTATCAGGAACAACTTCGGGAGACCGGTTTTCAAGGGCTTGGTATTAAACCGATTCCGAATCGCCGTGCCGCTGAAACCGGTCATTATCTCGGTTCAAAATCGTGTGCGGATTGCCATGAGTTATCGTTCCGAGTCTGGAAGAAATCGCGGCACGCAACAGCGTGGCGTTCGCTGGCGGAAACTTCAAAGCCGTCACGGACTTTTGACCCCGAATGTATTGCCTGTCATGTCGTTGGTTGGAATCCGGCGGAGTTTTTACCCTACGAACACGGATTTATGGGCGAAAAGGAAACGCCGCAACTTCTCGATGTCGGCTGCGAATCCTGTCACGGTCCCGGCGAAAACCATATTCAAGCGGAACAAGGTTCGGATGCGGCGTTTCAGGAAAAACTTCGTAAGTCGATGCGATTACCGCTCAATACCGCCAAAAAGGTTTGCCTTCAATGCCATGACGGTGACAACTCGCCCCATTTCGACTTCGATACCTATTGGTCTAAAATTGTCCACAAAGAGGAGGAGTAATTCGTTTTTAAAATTTTCGGCGAAAGAGTGGACTGGTTCTAAAACCATGACCCGCTATAATGATTCCCGGATTTGGCAAAAAAATGATTTACTGCGTCTTTTACTATGATTCAAACCATTAAAAAAACCTCCCTCTTTTGTCTTAAATTGGCGTTAATATTGGGGATATTCGGATTTCTCTTTTGGAATGCCGCCAAGGCGACGGATGCTAATGGGAAAAATGTTTTTCAACTCTTGTGGGAATTACCTAAACGTTTTGATTTACTGGGAGCCGCTTTTTTCGTCCAACTTTTTGCTGTTTCCGTTACTATTTGGCGTTGGCGTTGGTTGGTTCAGACGCTTGGCTTGGTTCTTTCGGTCAAAGACGCTTTTCGGCTCGGCTTTCTCGGTTTAATGCTCAATCTCGCCCCAATGGGAATTGTCGGAGGCGATCTGATCAAAAGTTATCTGATTGCGAAAAAGAACCCCGATTATATGTCGCAAGCTGTTGCCAGTGTGATTGTTGATCGGATTATCGGGTTGCTTGTCATGTTTCTGTGCGGTTCCATCTTCGTTTGCTTAACCGGCTTCGCTTTTCGTCAAGAAGTTTTAGCCCGAACCTTTTCACAAATCGTTTTCACGTTAACTGTTGCCGGTTACGTTTGTGTCGGCATCGTTTTTCTCCCGTTTTTCTCCAAAGGTCATGTCGAACGCCTCCTGACAAAAATTCCGTTTTGCGGTACCATGCTTAGTAAACTGGTTCGGTCTTTTCTGCTTTACCGTCATCACAAAATTTGTTTGTTAAAGGCGTTTGCGATTACGTTCCTTGTTCATATTCCGTTTGGTATTTCGCTTTATCTGATTGCCAAGGGTCTTTTCGGTTCGGTTCCGAGTCTGACCGATCACATCATGCTCTACAATGTTGTCAATTTAACCGCCATGATACCGCTGGCGGCGGGACCGTTTGAGTTTGTTCTGGAACAGATTTATCCGCTTTTTTCCGTAGAAGGAATCAGAATGGGAGTTGGAATTGGTTTGGTTATTGCGTTGTGCTACCGTTTCGTCTCTATTCTTGCCGCCGGTCTCGGCATCGTCTATTACCTCTCGTCCAGAGACGAAATCCGGGAGGTTGCCGGCTAACGGTCTGTTTTCGCTTTCGCGTTGCATCTGCGCGCAAAGACGCAACGAGTTAAACGGATACTCATTGCGTCCTGTATATTCTTTACACATGAATTTTCGGGTTCCTTTTTTCTTTTTGACTCCAACGGGGGTAAAAATGACTTATTTGGAGCCAAAAATAATTCATTCGGGGAAAAAAATGACTTATTTGGAGCCAAAAGTAGGACAATATGAGCCAAAAGTAGGACAATATGAGACAAAAGTAAGACAATATGAGACAAAAGTAGGACAATATAAGTCAAAAGTAGGACAATATGATCCAAAAGTAAGACAATATGATCCAAAAGTAGGACAATATGAACCAAAAGTAAGACAATATGAACCAAAAGTAAGACAGAACGGGTTAAAAGTGAGACAACACATCGCGTTTTTAGAACAAAACGAGTCTGGTTGTCAATAAATAGAGGCTTTTTTTGTTCACCATAGAGTCAAACTGCAAAATTTAAGAGGAGTTGTGTCGTACCAGGTTCTCTCCTTGTTCATGCTGTTTTTTACCAAAGTCATATACAGGAAAATAAGGAAAGGTAAAGGAAGAATATTCCAAACTTCCCTTACCTTTCTGTGAATGATTCCCCCCAATATACTCATTCCATTTTAGTTTTCGTTTTTCTTTTTTTCCCGTTCCATTTTTGGAGTTTATTTTAGGAATGGTAGGCAACCTCTCTCCGAGATATTTGGTAAATAGCGTCGACATACTCGCCGACGCTATTTACCAAATGGCTACGGAGAGCGATCGCCTACCTGATGACTCCATAAAGGGGAAAAAGAAAACCAAATATTCAAGTGAAAAAAGTATAACAATCAAGCAATACAAATGAGAGAACTTGGTACGAGGCGTTTCTTTTGTTCAATTCTTTGTCCAGTTCCCGATGTCGTCTTCGGTTCCATCAGTACCATCAGGTCCGAGCGACCAGACATCGAACCCATCCCTTGTGCGACTTCCCGGACAAACATACTGATAGGGACTGCCCCAAGGGTCTTCTGTTGCGGCACTGTCTTTCAGATAGGGACCGCTCCATTTTGCCGGATTCGCAAGATCAGACGGAGGATTGAGCAATGCGTTAAGACCTTGCTCTGTTGTCGGAAAACGCCCAACATGAGCCTGATAAAGCTCAATGGCTGTCGATAACGCTTTAACATAAAGAGCAGTCTGATCAATCTTTGCCTTTTCTCGTGTACTTTGATAAGCAATCACCGCAGTTGATGCCAAAGCAAGGAGAATAAAAAGAACAACAAGAACTTCCATCAAAGTAAAACCTCGCGGAGTTCCGGCACGGTAACGAATTGTTTTTGTAGGGGATTGTCGCATGGCAGTTTCCTTTCGGGTTAATGCTCGGCTCCTGTCCTGATCAGAACAGAAATTCGTAAATTTTTACAATTTTGGATTTGGATATTGTCGGGTGATTGACCGTTTCTTTGCAGTTCCGATTCATTCAGTAATTGATTCATTCAGTAATTAAAATTCTCTTTTTCTGAAATTTTAGCAAAGTATAACAGTTCATCGAAAAACGATAAAGACGTTTCAGCCAATTCACCCGATTTTTACCAAAAGATATTAAACGAAAACCAAAGTACTTTGTTCCTAAAAAAAACAAAATAACAAAACGATCCACATATTTTAAAGAGTGTTCTTAACCTATCCGATCAAAATGTTGTGTATTTCCCTGTTTTGTTTTTCGGCTGGGATCCTTTTCGCCTTACTTTATTGAAAACAATATCAAAGAAGTTGTGGTGAATCGGAAGAAACGGAAAAAGAGTTATATTCGGAATTTCGTTGGGTGTCACTGATTTTTTTCGGGTGGTTATCCGATAGATGGTGATAAGTGTAGTAAAAGGGCATTTGTTGCCAAAATATTCAATTTCCCCAAAACCGTATAAAGGAGAATTGTGATGAAACGTCAAGTTATTCTGTCTGTGTTGGCCGCAATTGCCATTTTCGCGGTTACCACGACTGCCGAAGCCGGCATGTTTGGACGCCTCCACGTACTTCGTGGTTGTGCTCCGTGCGAACCGGCTGCTGTTTGTGAACCTTGTGAACCGGTCGCCGAACCTTGCGAACCGGTCTGTGAACCCTGTGCTGACTTTTGCAGTCCTGCACCTTTTCGCCCGTTCGGCGGATTCTTTTTGAATCTGAAGGCGAAATTGGCAGCACATCACGCCTGCGCCCCCGAATGCCAGCCGTGCGAACCCATTGCAGAACCGTGTGAACCGATTGCGGAACCCTGTGCCAGCCCCTGTGGTCATGGACAATTCCTGCCGTTCGGCGGATTCTTCCTGAGTCTCAAAGCAAAATTAGCGGCTCATCACAGCTGCAATCCTTGCGAGGAAGTTTCCTGCCAGCCGTGCGAACCGGTTGAAGCGTGCCAGCCCTGCAAATAAAAGGCTTTGTCGATCTTACGACAATCAAAATATCAGAAAAGACCTACGGAAGTTTTCCGTAGGTTTTTTTTGTTCTATACGCTGTAAGAGTTACGCCGTAATTTAGGTGATTTAGCGGGGGCGTTCGTCCTTTCGGGTTCAGAAAGAATGTTTGCCTGTCTTGTTTGTTTTGAAATTGCACAAACGGTTGAATAATTACAAAATTTCAAACCTTCTTCTTTTGCATACCTTGACGTTTTTTCTATGTCGGTGTATATTATAAAACCTATTGTCGAAAAAGAGATTAAATTCTCAGATGATGCGGATTGCGTATCGCGAGACCGCGTTTTTTTCATAATTTGTTGCTGTCATTTTATTAGAAGATTAAATACGCCAAGCCCTTAACGAACCGGTTTTTGGGACGAGAATCAGATCATGAATCCCAGCGAAGTATTACGAATTGTCGATGCAATCCATCGGGATAAACGAATCGATAAAGAGATCGTGTTTATCGGCGTCGAGGCGGCGATTGCAACGGCGGCGCGGAAACAATACGGCGAAGAAACAATTATAAAAATTCATGTTGATCGTGAAACCGGAGAAATTACAGGAACCCGAAACGGCGACCCCATCTCGCCGGAAGAAATAAGCGAACGGATCGGTGCCCAAAGTGCAAAGCAGGTCATGATCCAAAAAATCCGCGAAGCCGAACGCGATGCAATCTACGAAGAAAATCGGGCTCAAATCGATCAAATGGTCGTCGGAATTGTTCAACGGATCGAAAGCGGAAAAGGAAAGAAGGATGACGGATTTCGGGAAGGCGGTGCGATTACGGTTGCGATTCATGGAGTTGAAGCGGTGTTACCGCGCGGCGAAAGGATTCCCGGTGAAGTGTTTCACCCTGGCGACCGTGTTCGCGGAATCGTTATCGAAGTAAAAAAAACCAGTAATCGTGTCAAAGTTATTCTGAGCCGTATTCGCCCTATCTTTGTCCAAAAATTATTCGAGCAGGAAATTCCTGAAATTCAGGAAGCCGTGATCGAAATTAAAGGGATTGCCCGCGAACCCGGTTACCGCACCAAAATCGCGGTCTATAGCAGTGACCAACGAATTGATAGTGTGGGAGCCTGCATCGGAATGCGGGGAAGCCGGATCAAGAATATTACAGAAGAACTCAACGACGAACGAATTGATGTTGTCCCTTGGAGTTCGGATATGCAGGTTTTTATCCCCAATGCACTTCGCCCTGCGGAAGTTGAGGAGGTTATCCTTTGCTCCATGCTTGGCAGAGCGGTGGTGTTGGTGCGGCAAGACCAACGGTCATTAGCAATCGGACGAAAAGGACAAAATGTCCGGCTTGCCAGTAAACTTTGCGGTTGGGATGTTGAAATTATGACCCGCGAAGAACTTGAAGCCGATATTGAAAAGGCAATCGAAGGTTATGCCCTGATCGAAGGCATTGATCCTGAGCTTGCTGACCGGCTTGTTGGCGAAGGTTTTTTGACCTTCGATGACCTCTCCATCATCGAACCCAACGATTTAGCCCAAATGGGCAATATTTCCATGGACGAGGCGGAAGCCATTATCGAACAAGCAGAGCAATTTGCGGAACAAGAAGAAAAAATTAAAGCGAATCCATCGAATCGTGAACGGGTAGAAACCGGAAACGAAAGTAACGATTCGGACAACACCACTGAAATAGAAACCGTTTCCGAAATGGAAACCACCGATGAATAACAACCGGATTGATCCGCCAGACAACTGACCGGAATGAACGATTCCGGGTTGAAGTTTGACGACGGATTGATGTTTGAGTTTTTTGAGGTTCCCTCAATATTCACCCTTTGTAGTTCAAGGATGTTTCTTTATGTAATACAACTAACTAATTTATGGGATGCCGGAAATAAAATCGTAGCAACCGCTCTCCATGTTAACACACAAGAGCATGAGTGTTATTGATGTTTTCGGCAACCTGAATCCACTTGTTTTCGGTCCTTAGGGACTTTTGGAGAAAGTCGAGACTTGTCCATTCGAATTTACGCACTGGCGCAGCAACTCAAGGTCGAAACCAAGAAACTCATTGATGTCCTAAAGCAATTAGGAATCGAAGGGAAAGGCTCTTCTTTGGCTAGCCTGACCGAAGAAGAAGTTGAAAAGGTTAAGGCTGCTGTTCAAAAAACATCGGTAAAATCTTCAAAATCAGGTTCCGCTGATACCGCGTTCCAACGTCCTCCGGCAACGGCGTTGGACAAGAAAGTTCGCGTTCTTGAATCTCCTCCCACTAAAAAGGAAAGCCCTGTTCCTCAAACGCCTGAGGAAATACCGCAGGTTTCTCCGCTTCAACAGGAGAAAAAAAAGAAAGAACCGGAACCGGTTTTGACCAAAGAACCATCGGCAAAAGAACCATCGGCAAAAGTGCCGCCGGTTAAGGGGTTACCAACCAAAGAATTACCGGCAAAAGTGCCGACGATCAAGGGATTATCGACTAAAGAATCACCGGCAAAAGAGCCGCCGATTAAGGGATTGCCGACCAAAGAATCACCGGCAAAAGAGCCGCCGGTTAAAGGTTCACTACCGTCTTTCCCGACACTTCCTCCGCCGCTTGGTCATATTGAGTTACCTTCTTCGGAACCGAAGGGCGGGGCATCTAAAAAATCAACTCCGTTGAATGCGTTCCTGAAAAAACAGGAACCGCAACCATCTTCGGAACCGGCTCCGCCGATCACGACGGGGCTTTCCGAACCGGGTCACGCTGTTGCGACACGGCGTGATGATTATCGGGGACCGATGCGGACGATCACTGATAAGATTCCCAATCTTGATGCTCGGCGAAAAAAACCGGAAGGAGAAAAACCGACCCATTCGGGATCATCGAAACCAATGGGGGTACATCTTGCGCCTGTTCCGAAAACGCCAACACCGAAGACGCCCAAAATAAAAGAACCGACACCGCAAAAACCGGACATGGTTCTGCCGAAAGACGTGATTCGCAGTGTTATCACCGGAAAATCGAAACCGCTGGAAGAGCATATTCTGAAGCATGAAAAGCTTCAGCGCATCAAGGAAGAGGAACGTAAAAACAAAGATGCCAAAAAGCAAGGCAAAAGAAAACCCGCAACTCCTGCCGAAACAGTTGACGAACGTGCCGGAAAAGGCGGGCATAAACGAGTGCCGGCTGAAATTGGTGTTCCTTTAATTGAAGAGAACAAGAAAAAACGTCGAAGCAGCGCAACCCGCCGTAATACCCGCAATGATTATGAAGAAGAAACTGCCGTCATTCCGCGTCAACTCAAACGGCAGCGCAATCGCGGACGAGCCGTTAGTACGGCGGCACCACGAAAAACGGACATTGTGATCCAACTTCCCTGTTCGGTCAAACAGTTTGCCGAACAAACGGGACTTTCCGTTGCCATCGTTATCAAAAAACTTCTTGAGATGGGAACTCCGATGATGATTAACTCGCAATTGGACCGAGAATCTTCGGAACTTTTGGCAGAGGCATTTGAAATTCGGGTATCGGTACGGGATCAGGTCTCACTTGAGGATCGGCTGGTCGCGTCACTATTCGAAGAAAAAGACCCGCCGGAATCTCTCAAACCGCGTCCTCCGGTTGTGACGGTGCTTGGTCACGTCGATCACGGTAAAACAACATTGCTTGATCATATTCTTCATTTGAATGTTGTTTCCGGTGAAAAAGGCGGTATCACGCAACATATCCGGGCTTATCGGGTTAAGATGGAAAATGGCGAAGATATTACGTTTGTTGACACGCCGGGTCATGAGGCATTTACCGAAATGAGGGCACGCGGTGCGAATTGTACGGATATTGTTGTTCTGGTTGTTGCGGCGGACGACGGCGTTATGCCGCAAACCGAAGAGGCGATTTCCCACGCGAAAGCTGCCGGAGTACCAATCATTGTTGCTTTGAACAAAATGGACTTGCCCGGAGTCAATCCTGATCGGGTTATTCAGGAACTTGCCGCTCATGAATTGATGCCGAGCGAATGGGGCGGAGATATTGAAGTGATCCGATGCAGTGGTTTAACGGGGTTGGGGATTGACAAATTGCTTGAAACAATTCAGGTTGTTGCGGAACTCCACGAACTCAGAGCCAATCCGAACCGTTCAGCGTTGGGAGTTGCTTTGGAGGCGGAACTCCAATCCGGTCAAGGAGTTGTTTGTAAAGTGCTTGTTCAAAACGGAACATTGCGAACCGGTGATGTTGTTCTTTGCGGAACTGCTTATGGACGTGTCAAGGTCATGTACGATACTCTTGACGCGAAAAAAATAATTAACGAAGCAACTCCCGGCACACCGGTTCATTTGATAGGACTTGATCTTGCTCCCAGTGCCGGAAGTAAATTCTGTGTTTTGGATGACATTTCGGATGCCCGAATCATTGCCGAACAACGGCAGGATGAAGAACGGAAAAATGTACTGGCGGAGGGACAGTCTCATGTTACGTTGGAAACATTGTTCCAGCGAATCAATTCTGCGCAAACAATTCAAACGCTCAATGTGATTATTCGTGCTGATGTACGTGGTTCTATCGAAGCGATTCGCAAAGAACTCAGTAAACTGGATCATCCTGAAGTCAAAATCAAGATTTTGCAGGCAACTGTTGGTGGGATTTCTGAGGCGGATGTTCAACTTGCGGATGCTTCGGACGCGATTATTGTTGGTTTCAATGTTGTTCCTGACGAA
>JAISQH010000170.1 GCA_031274385.1 Planctomycetaceae bacterium
ATAATGAATTTCTAAAAATTCGGAAACGAGCGAATTTAAGTTAAAAATAAGGCGTGGCGCGCAAAGACACAAAAATCGCAACGGCTTTAATAAAAAAGAGTTGCATTTTCTTTGCGTCTTTTAACGTAATAAAAATTCAGGGACGAAATATTCCTTTTTAGAAAGACATTATCAAGTAAAACTATTTTTTTGTTCGTCAATTGAGGAGTTTTTATGTCGGAAACACAAGAAATTTTATGGTTTATCCAGATCGCCGAAGGTAAAAAAGCGGGTCCGATTTCCTTAGAACGTTTGAAAAAATTTGCGGAACAAAAAAAACTGTTACCGGACACAAAAGTCCGAAGTACGCAGTCCGATGCAACTTGGGTACTTGCCAAGACGGTTCCCGGTCTTTTCAGCGAAGATGAAAAACAAGAAATCGCTCCGACCGAAACGGACTTATTAGAATCTGTTACAGTAATGAAAAAGATTGCGGAAGATTTTTCCGATAAATCCGTCGAAAAAAATGACGAAAAATCGGCGGTGGAAATAAAATCGGACGAAAAAAAAGGTTCGTCTGTTTCTTCGTTTTCCATCAAGGTTGGCGGGGATCAATCCTCAAGCAACGTTACGTCGAAGCACGTATTTAAAATCGATACAAAAAAATCCGTTCCAAAAGAAAATAAAGAAACAAAAAATGAAGAGAAAAAAAGCAAGGGACTTTTTGGTTTTGGTGTTCAAAAATCCAAAGTGAAAACCGAAGAAAAAAAAGCGGATGTTACGGCGAAAGATTCTGAACCGGAAAAGAAAAAAACATCCGATCAGTCGGTTTCGAGCATCAAAGTTTCTATTGGTTCAACAAAGGAAAAAGACAAAAATAAAGAACAATCGTCCGTATCCGCTCCGACCTCGTTTCTCATTTCCACCGAACCAACATCGGAGCCGGCGGAAGAATTATCTCAAGAGGAATTTTCTGAACCGGAAGAATCCGATGAAATGGAACCGAAAACGGATATTGCCGAAACAAAATTAAAAAAGTACGGAAAAAAAGAACAAACCGAATCATTGCCGAAACGAAAAATCGGAATTTTATCGTTACTTTTGATTACTCTTTCGGTTCTTTCGATTTTAGTTGGCGGTATTGGCGGAATTGGTTTGTTTCTACTGAGTTATCAGAACAACAATCCCGGTTTTGGCGCAGCGTTGGGGGCGGTTGTTTTTTTGTTCGGTATGATATTAGGAGTTGTTTCATGGTCTCTTGCACTGCTTTTCACCCAATCGGAACAGTAATTTTCGGACATTTATTTTTTGCCGTTCAAAAATAAACAGGGCGGCGTTTTTTTATCATTTTTTGATTCATTATCTATGAACATTTTGGTTACAGGCGGTGCTGGTTATATCGGTTCTCATGCTGTTCGCAAGTTGCTTGAAGCCGGACACTTGGTTGTTGTTTTGGACAATTTGAGTTACGGACATCGTGATGCGGTTCCGAACGAGATTCCGTTTTATAAAGTTGATTTGAAAGAAACCGACCGGATCGAAGAAATCTTGCGCAAACACAATATCGAAGCAGTCATGCACTTTGCGGCATTGATTTCTGTCGGCGAATCGGTTCAAAAACCGTTGCTCTATTATCGCAACAATACTGCCGGAGCAATGAGTTTACTTGAAGCGATGGAACGTGTTGGGGTGAAGCGTTTTGTGTTCAGTTCGACTGCCGCGACCTACGGCGAGCCGGAAGAAACACCAATTTTTGAAACAACAAAACAGTTGCCGATCAATCCGTATGGGCGGTCGAAATGGTTTGTTGAACAGATATTGCGGGACATTGCGGTTTCGGATTCGGAGTTTGGTTTTGTGGCGTTCCGTTATTTCAATGTTGCCGGTGCTGACGGTTCTATTGGCGAAGATCACCAGCCGGAAACGCACTTGATTCCGCTTGTTCTTTTTGCCGTGATGGGAAAACGTGACAAAATAACGGTATTCGGTACAGATTATCCGACACCGGATGGAACATGTATTCGTGATTATGTTCACGTCAATGATCTTGTTACGGCGCATGTTCTTGGTATCGAAGCTCTTTCCAACGGTGACGCTCGGTTTTACAATCTCGGTATTGGGCGTGGTTATTCTGTTAGAGAAATTCTCGATGCGGCAAAAAATGTTACAGGTCAAGAGATTCCGACGGTATTGGGGTCGCGTCGTGAAGGTGATCCGGCGCGGCTTTTTGCCAATTCCGATAAAGTACAAAAAGAACTCGGCTGGCAACCGCAACACACTAATATTGAAGAAGTCATCGCTTCCGCCTGGCACTGGCACACGACGCATCCCAATGGTTATCAAGAACCGGAAACATCATCTCTTCCCAAATAATCGTAACTCTTCACGGACATTTCACCACAAGAATTTTAAACACAAAATAACGAAATTACAAAATTGAATATTGCAATAAAAAATCTTGCTTAAATTATGATTCTCCCGCGAGTTCGCGGGGAGGACTAGTTATTTTTTTGCGATTTGTCTTAATTTTAGGAAGAGGTATTGTTGGTCTTTGTATCCGTGACCTCTTGCGATGACACGTGCGACATCGGCGTTGAAGCGTTTCATGGAGGCATTTGTTACACTATTGTCCAGTAAACTTCAAGATGTTCAGTAATGCCCGAGTATTCCCCATCAATCCGGTTGCAAATCGTAACAATGGTTTTAATTTCGTTTCCAAAACCAAGCCCGTCCACCAAATCAAAAAATTTGCTACGCATTTAATGTAACGATAGTACCAAAAAAGTCGGAACGCTTCTTTTAAAATATAAGCGTTATGAATGTTCGTATTTAAATCCAATAATTCTTGCAACATTTCTCTTTGTTCCGGTTTCAAATTTTCACTGTTACGTAAGATATTGTAACGTTTGCCTTTGACGATCGGTTTATTTTCCTTCTCGGCATGAGCCGTTTCCTCACG
>JAISQH010000166.1 GCA_031274385.1 Planctomycetaceae bacterium
ATCGCAAATTTCCGAGTTCAAAGGCACCATTTCACCGCAACACGGCAAGATTCTTTTGTTTGTGGTTTGTGGTTTGTGATCCGCTTGCGTCCCCCCCAAACCCCAAACCCCAAACCCCAAACCACGAACTATTGACAATCGTTTTTGTTTCTATCAAAATAGGGCGACATTGAATTTACTTCCTTTCCTTGTGAATGGCGACATGATCATTTTCCGATGGATTCAGACAAACAGTTGCTGCGATATTTTTTGTTTTTTTTCTTTTTTTTCCTTTTGATGGTGCCGCTCCAAGCCTCCGAGTCGGGACACGAATTTATTCGCTTGTTTCCTGACCAGCGGATGTTGCTGCAACCGGGAAGAACAATCACAACATGGATCAGTGGTGAATTTGAAAAATTCGACGATTTCAAAGAAGTTCAACCGGTCATTATTCTTGAAGAGGACGGTAAAAAGGATGTGGTCGAAGTGGATGTACAGGGCGACAAACTCCGGTTGCGATGGAAAAAAATCGGAACCAGTCAAATCACCCTCCGAATCGAAAAACCGGGTTCCGGGCATATTTTCTACGACCGAATCAAACTGGAAGCATGGACACCGGATTATGGATTGATGTTTTTTTCCGTGCTGGGCGGTCTGGGCATTTTTCTACTCGGAATGAGGCAAATGTCCGACGGATTGCAACTCGTTGCCGGACCAAGTCTTCGGAAATTAATCGCCACCGTGACCGATAATCGTTTTTCGGCGGTTCTTGTCGGTTTTGGTGTGACGTCGATTATTCAATCGAGCAGTGTAACTACGGTGATGGTGGTCGGTTTTATCAACAGCCAAATCATGACGCTTTCGCAAGGGATCGGCGTCATTATGGGAGCCAACATCGGTACAACCATCACCGGCTGGATTCTGACTCTCAATATCGGAAAATACGGACTTCATATCATTGGTGTGGCGGGGTTGATTTATCTGTTTTCCAAAATGGAACGGACTCGTTTTCTGGCAATGATTTTTCTCGGATTGGGTTTTGTTTTTTTCGGTCTTGAATTGATGCAATACGGATTTGTACCGCTTCGTGATTTGCCGGAATTTTCCACATGGATGGAATCGTTTTCCGCTGAAACTCAGCTCGGCGTTTATTTTTGTATTGCCATCGGCTGCGTTTTGACGTTAATCGTCCAGTCTTCATCGGCAACACTCGGAATTACCATTTCGCTTGCTGCTATCGGAGTGATTCGTTTTGAAACCGCCGCTGCGTTGGTGCTTGGCGAAAACATCGGCACAACAATTACGGCGATTCTTGCTTCGATTGGTTCTTCGACCAATGCCAAACGAGCCGCTTATTTTCATGTTCTGTTCAATGTTCTTGGTGTGTTGTGGGTTTCTTCGATTTTCCGTTGGTTGTATTTGCCCTTGATTCTTTCGATAGTCGGAGTTGATTCGGAAACCGGATTGATTCGTGACCCGAAGGTGGGGATTGCTCTGACGCACACGGTGTTCAATATTGTCAATACGGTTGTTTTTTTGCCGTTCACGGGAATAGCGGCGAGATTTCTGATGCATTATGTACGGGAAACCGACAACGAAACCGAGAAAGAACAATCCCGATTGACAACGCTTGGGATTCGGCGGCTTGAAACGCCGGCAATGGCGATTGAACGTTCCCGAATTGAAGTGATCCGAATGGGCAATAGTTGCCTTCGGTTGCTTGAAAAGGTGGCGTTGTTGATTGGAGCGGAGGAACCGGATCAAAAAAATATTGACCGTGCCTTTCATCAGGAAGAAGAACTTGATACGTTGCAAGATGAAATTATCGAATACACATCGAGTTTGCTTTCGGGCAATATTTCGCACGATATTGGCGATGCGGCGCACCAACAACTTCGTATGGCGGACGAATTGGAATCGATCAGTGATTATTTGATTGTGATTCTCAAATCGTATCTTAAATTGCGGAAAGACGGACTTGCGATTCCTGAGCCGCAGAAGTCCGAATTTAAGGAATTGCACCATGCGACGGAAGAATACCTTTCGATGATTATTCGTTTCTATTCCGCCCGTCGAACGGATTTTGCGGATTTGACAACAGAGGTTCACGCTCAGGGACATAGCCTCACCCGTAAGGCAAAAATAACTCGTGACCTTTTCATCAAACGAATGTCGGAAGAAAAATTCGATCCGCAAATTGTCATTGCGTTCAACACGCAGTTCAACGCTTACCGGCGAGTCCGTGAACACGCCCAAAATGTCGCCGAAGCCATCGCAGGAATGAAATAATTGATAATTTTTAATTTGCGCGCAAAGACGCAAAGAATCAAACGAGCATCTTTATCATATCCTGTTATCAATTTTATTGGGAAATTTTTTCACTTTGAATAAAATTAAAAATGAACACGGTCAAAAACAGAACAAGTTGAAACTAACAATAAACTTCTTTGCGTCTTTGCGCGCAAATTTTCAATTTAACAACAGTTTGTAATGATGAAAATATTATTAATTTTAGCTCATCCCAAACCGGGCAGTTTCAATCATTCGCTTGCGGAGACGGCGTTACGAACGTTACGTGAATTGGGGCATGAGGTGATGTTCCACGATTTGTATCAGGAACGTTTTGATCCGGTGTTACCGGTTGACGAGGAGCGGCTGGACGAGTCGGAGTTGCCGGAGTTTTTGCGGCAATATCTTGCGGAAGTTCGGGAGTCGCAGGGACTGATTTTTGTACATCCGAACTGGTGGGGCGGACCGCCGGCAATTTTACGCGGATGGATTGACCGGGTTTTCCGGCAAAACTCCGTGTATAACTTCACACCGGATGGCGTCATTTCGTACATTGGCGATAAAATCGTTCAGGTTTTCTCAACTTCCAACACGCCGCACGAAATCGAAACGGAAGTGTACGGTAACCCGCTTGAAAAATTCTGGAAAGTCATTGTGTTCGGACTTTTGGGTTCCAAGTCGTTCGAACGCCGCAATTTCGGTTCCATTATTCTGAGTACGCCGGAAGAACGCCGCCTCTGGCTAAACGAAGTCGAAACAACATTGCGGCAACGATTCACCTTTTCGTAACCGTTCACGCCGCTTTTCGGGCGACGGCGGACGGATTGAGTTACGAAAGACACAACTCTGTTGCTGTTTTTTCGACGGATTGCCGTAGTTTTTCTATTGCGTCGACTAATTCCTTCGGGATAGGAACAATGCGATGATATTGATACATTCCCAGCCATGCTCCCTTGCCGAGAACGGTCTCCTGTTCTTTCCATTTAACT
>JAISQH010000216.1 GCA_031274385.1 Planctomycetaceae bacterium
CTTGTGAAATTTCAATTCGTAACATCGCTTACTCCTTGGACTCTCATGAATCGGAAAGAAAGGAGTATAACAGATCTCTCGTTTTTCAAAAAGACCAATTTCAGCCCGTTTACAGTATAACAAACTCATGGGGTCTCCTTTTGTATGAGCGTCCACCAAATCAGATAAAACATCCAATATTTCGGGGTGTACTTCCCACACGGATTTACGCCCTCCGCCGGGTTTTCGGTTTTTGCCTTGTTCCATTGAAGTTGAGATGGTGTCAGGATTGTCCAGCTCTTTCACGCCCTTCGTCAACGTTTGACGTGATATGCCGGAAATCTTGCTCACAAGGCTAATCCCACCGTAACCGATTGACTTTGCTTCTACAGATAAATAACGCCGACGCTGATAATTCGTTCAGCGCAGACATCATCAATCCAATACGAATTGTCAATCCACTCTTATCAATATTTAACATGCCAACAAACATATCACAAAATCACAAACCTGTCAAGTTTATTTTTAGACAATTCCTTACTGCGGAGTTTGGTTTAAGACCGGAGTATTTCGATTAAATCTTCTGAGGAGAGTTGATTTGTTTGGTCGGTTCCTTCGAGGAGTTTATCGGCGAGGTCGCGTTTTTCATGGTGCAGGCGAACAATTTTTTCTTCAATCGTTCCCAGCGTAATCAAACGGTACACTGTTACCGGACGGGTTTGACCAATCCGATGCGCCCGATCTGTTGCCTGATCCTCCACCGCCGGATTCCACCACGGATCCGTGTGAATCACATAATCCGCCGCCGTTAAATTCAAACCACTACCGCCCGCCTTGATACTAATCAAAAAAGCATCAAATTCGCCCGACTGAAACGCATCAACACGCTTTTGACGTTCACGCTCCGGTGTGGAACCGTCTAAATATTGGTACGAAATACCCATCGCGTCCAACTCCGCCCGCAATAAATCAAGATGCCTGACAAATTGGCTGAAAACAAGAACCTTATGCCGGTTGTCCTTCAACTCCTGCATAATCTCACGGAACGCCTCCAACTTCGAACTCTCAATCCCGCTCTCCGGTAAAATCAATTTAGAATGGCAACATATCTGCCGTAACCGCGTCAACGCCGCTAAAATTTGTAACCGACCACGACCGGAATTCTGATCACGAATCTCCTGCAACTCCTTGATCGCTTTCGTCCGCGCCGCCTCGTAAAACGCCTTTTCCTCGTTCGATAACTCAATCTCCCGAACAATCTCCGTCCGCGCCGGAAGCTCCTCCAAAACCTGAGATTTCGTACGGCGAAGAATAAACGGATGAACCAAACGACGAAGCGTTGTTCGCGCTCCCAATGACTGTTCACGCTGAATCGGTACCGCAAAACGATCCTCAAACGATTTCAATGATCCCAAAAGTCCCGGATTGAGAAATCGGAACAAACTCCAAAGTTCCGTCAGGTTGTTTTCTATCGGCGTCCCCGTCATCCCAACCCGAAAATCCGTCTGTAACATCGACACCGCTTTGGCACGCAACGATTCGGGATTCTTAATCGCCTGAGATTCGTCAAGAATAACCGTTGCGTATTTCTTTTTGGCAAATAAATCAATCTCTTGTTGCAATAAAGAATAACTCGTAACCAGAACATCCTGTTTTTTCGCAGAAGAAATCAATTTGTCCCGTTCCTCTTTCGATAACCCCATGCCCGATGCCATCGGTTGGATGCGTTTGATTTTCAATATCGGAGCAAAGCGTTCGGCTTCACGTTCCCAATTGAAACAAACCGAAGTCGGTGCCGCCACCAACGCCGGTCCCTGATCCGCACGAAGTAAAAGTAACATCAACGCCTGAATCGTTTTGCCAAGCCCCATGTCGTCCGCCAAACAACATCCAACTCCCCACTTGGCACAACGTGCAAGCCAACGATAACCCTCCAGTTGATAATCACGGAGATCACCGACAAAACCCTTCGGAAACGGAGCCTGATAATCCCGCGCCCCGGCAATCCGCTTCTTAATGTCATTCCAAACAACGTCCTTCTGCAACACCGGAACCGCATCAAAAAAATCCTCCAAACCGGCTGCCGCCAACGGATGAATCTGTACCGATTTGCCCTTGATATGAGAAAGACGCTTCAACTCGCCAAGACGTTTACGTAACTCGTTCGTCAAAGTAAGGAATTTTTTGTTATCCAATTTGACAAACCGGTTCTCCATGTTGTCGTCCAATAATTCAAGCAATTGCAAAAGTTCAACTGAATAACCGTCCACCGAAATGGAACCCTCCGCCGATAACCATTCGTCCAACGTCGAAAAAGAAAGATTCATGTTGCCAAACGCCGCCGTAGAAGAAACCGCAAACTTTTCACCGTAGGGCCAATAAATCTCAACATCATTGGTCAAAATAAACGATTTCTCTTTGGTTTTCTTCTTTTTTTCTTTTTTCGCCTGTTCGTTTTTCTCTTGTTCGTTTTGAACTGATTCCGTTTCGGAATCTTTCAACTCGGAAAGGAACGTCAACGCGTCAAGCGGAGTTTCAAACAGATATTGATCTTTGGAAAGAGACACCGCCGATTGAAATGCCGGAATTTTTGAAATAAATTGTTCACGCTGTTTCAATTCCGTTTCAAGATGCCGCACCGTCTGAACCTTTTGATCGTCGATTTCCGCAATCACCCGCTCACTGCCCACTCCCGGTCGATGTGCCGGACTGTTGACTCCAAGCGGTTTGACAAAAAACTCTGCCTGAAGACCATCGCCGTTCGGGGTGAGATAAAGATACAACTTCGAATCAGCAGGAATTTCAGGAATGTCCGTGAACTCAATCTTGGCATCCGTTTTAACCGTTAAGGCTCCCGCCAGTTTTTTCAAAAGATCAACTAAAGACGACTCCGCTTTTTTCGGAAACGTCTGCCCCTTAGAACCAAGAACCTTGCGAATCTGCCTTTCCTGTTTTGAAAGCAGGACAACCTTGAAACGCAACGGCGTGTCTTCAAGAACAAAAAAATCCCGATTCCCGTCATCCGTCGTGGGATTATGAACGTAAGGAGACGGCGTGTGTTCTTGGAGCGGCGGCGAAAAAGTAATATGCCAATTCCCGTCTTTTTCCTGCATCGACAATTCGCCGTGCCCCAACGTAATTTCAACACGCTGCGACGGGTCTTTCGCCGAAAAAAGCAACGGATGCCCGACAAATTTTAACGCAATATCGTCATTAAATTCATACGTCACTTTTCGACGATAACCTGTTACAATTTGAAGTAAAGAACAAATCTCCCGATCTTGTTCCGTGAGAAAATGGAGCGAATTTTGAGATTTGAATAACCGTGCCAAAAGAATCTGTTTCCCTGCCGTCCAATTTTGCGATTTTTGTTCCCAAACTTGTTCATAAGGGATAAATTCCATTTTGCTGTTGTGAGCATGGTATTGAACCCGCCAAGTCAGCCGTGATTTGCTTTTCTCTTTGGCAACAATTGCCGTGTTGTTTTTTTTCGGCTCGCTGGCAACCAGCGACTCCAACGACTCAAGAATCAACTCCCACTCGCTACGGGGAACAAAAAGATTCCGAAGCGGTAACGATTTCGATTTTTTACGAAACGTGTCAACCCAGCCGAAACCGGCTTGTTTCGCGGCTCCAAGCGATTGCGCCACTTCAATTGATTCCGCCGCAACCCATGGAAAAATGTTTTGTTTTTTCTCCGCACAATCCGAAAGAAGATGCGTGCTCAACTCCGGCTCCGTCGTGAGCTGAAACCAAATGCTCTCATAACCGTACAAAAGTTGAGGAAACCAAAACGGAAAGGTGGTCAATTTGTTGAGATCTTTCCAGGTCAACCGTTTGGGATGTTGCCCGTTCATCCGCAAGATGATTGATTCGATGATTTTCCAGCATCCGATCAATTGCATTGGAAACGGCACTGTTGCGGTATTGGAGGATCTTGGTGACAGGGCGGCATTGACTATTTCTGAGGCGGCAGAGCGGTTGCCGACTCGAATTTCGGCGAGGCAATGATAAACGCCGGAAAGATAAGGAATCGGAGAATTTTTAAGCAGTTTCAATTGCGGCATCAATTTGCTTGCCATTTGATAATATTTGACGGCTTCTGCGTAATTGCCCAAAAGAAAAGACCGGTGAGCGGTAAGCAACATTGGCGCGAACGTTTCCGATAAATCGTTAAGACGCGGATCGTCCAGTTTGCCGGCGCAGAGCGCGTAATCAAGCAACAGAATGGGCAATGCCTGATCATATTTCTGATTGGTGACGGTATCGAGTGCGATTTCCCAGATTGAGCCGATTCCTGTTGTCAATTCGGAAATGGCACGAACCAAAAGGAATTGGCAAAGCAATGACCGTAAATCGCGGTTGGTATTTGCAAACCAGACGCGTGATTCGTCGGAGAAGCAAAAATCTCTGATGGCGTTGTAAAACGCGAAATTGGCGGACGGATCGTAAAGACGAATATAATGAAACAGTTGTTGGAGACTGGCGGTTTCATTATTAATCAGAATATGGCGAAATTCCCGAATCATATCATTGGCGGTTTTAGGACGTTCGTAGGAACGCCTGTCCCGAACCGCACCAAACGCCGGAAGAAAGAATCGTCCGCCGAGTGTCATAAAAAGTTGGTCGGCATATTTGGGATATTGCCCTGATTGAACGAGGTGCTGAATGAGCGGTTCTCGGTAGGTGTCGGCACAACAGAGAGAATTTTCGTCTGGTGATACAATCCAATGCCCTGCGGACAGTTTTTCGACACATTCTTTGAGGACATTCGGATTCCAGACGGCATTTCGAACCACAGTGCTGGTGTTGGGAAGATTTTTCATTGCCGGTTGGCTTCTCAAATGAAAACAACCGCAGAGTTCCTGAATCCGATCTTTGCGAATGGGCGATGTGTGAATCGCCATAAAATAGAGGGCGTTTTTGTTATCTTCAGAAAGAGCGTTGAAACGGTCTCTCCACGCCACTTTTTGCTGAAAAAGCGGTGTCACTGAGGAAGGAGAGGAACCTTGAGGCGAGGAATCTTTTGATTGGGACATGTGGAAAAGCATCGAAATAAGATGAGCCAAAAACCGGCAGAAATAATATTCTTCTCAAGTTCGTTGAACCGCCGCAACACGCGAACAGATTCAAAAGAGAATGAACTTCACTTCCTAAACAGTTTAACGAAATGATCGTTAATGTAAAGTCCATGCGTTTTGCTTTCCGTATTCCGCTTGGAATTTTCCCGTCATCTAATTCGACCTGAAAGGGCATGATAACCCAGCCCACCGCAATGCGGTGGGGTCTGGGAATCCCCATCAACAACACCCTGAAAGGCAATATAAAATAAATCGTAACCCACCGCGTTGCGGTGGGCTGGATTATGTTGCCCCTTGCGGGACGAATCTCTGAATACCTGTGAAAATCATTCCCCCACAAAAAACGAAATAATCAGAAAATGACGGCATTTTCCATCTGACTCCGTTGGAGTCAGAAAGAAACGGAGATCGCCTACTTTAACTCATTGAAACTCCATTCAATCAACCGCAGAAAATTTTCGGCAAAAAACGGTTGACCATCTTTTTATTTTATGAGAACTGAGTAAAATTAAAAACCACGTTAAAATTATCTTGAAATCAAGATTGATTTCCAGACATTCCTCCCAGTTTTTCGTATTAGGAGTTTACCTTGAGTAACATCAATTATTTCCCATTCCGTTTTGGCTTTGTTGCCATTGTGTTGCTTGTTCTGCTTCGAATCGCCATCGGCTGGCACTTTTTCTATGAAGGATTGCACAAATTCGATCCTGCCGAAGGTTTTTCCGCCAAAGGTTTTCTTGGCGTTGCCAAAGGTCCCACTGCCGAGTTGTACTACAACATGTTGCCCGACCTCGACGGCTTGCAACGCCTCGAAATCGAATCGGTTAAAGACGCCAAAGGAAAAGAACGCAAAACATTTATCGCGTATGAAAACGCCTGGAACGAATTTTATACCCGTTTCCTCGACCGGCATACGCTCGACGAAAAACAGAAAATAGAGGCTGCCAATATCTTTAACCGTTATCTCGAATCGTTACACGATGGAGCAACCGATGTTGAAAAAGATGTCGAAGCCTTCAAAAAAAGCAAAGAACGTTACGAAGAAACAAAACAAATCCTCCGAAATGATACGTCATTTGAACAAAAACGCCGTTGGGACGCAATGATGAAATATCGAAGCGAAGCAGGAACCTGGATCAATATGCTCGATGGAATGACCAACGGTTTACAATCCGATCTTGCCCGGCTCGTGTCGCCGCAACTCGCCGGAGATAACGGTCACATTGTTACGAAACCGGAAAAAGTTTGGGTGCCGAATCCCTGTGTGCAAAGTCAAATGCGGCTGATGGATTTAGCGGTGATGTATGGTCTTTCGGCAATCGGACTCTGCATGATGCTCGGATTCTGCAACCGCTTAGCGTGTTTGGGCGGTGTCGCTTTTCTCGTCAATGTCATTTTAACAACGTGGCCCGTTCCCGGTGTTTATCCGCCGTTGCCAACCGCTGTCGGCAATTTCATGTTTGTCAGCAAGGACGGTGTCGAATTGCTCGCAATGCTCCTACTGGCATCGCTTCCCGCCGGACGTTGGGCTGGACTCGATTACTTCCTCTGGCATTACGGAGGAAAACAACTCGCCAAAAAATTCTGTCCGGCTTGCGCTGAAATCTGAACACAAAGAGAAAAAATGAGTCTGTATTGCTGTAAACATTAGGTATGATATTGGAGTGTGATCGTGTCTGAAAAGTTCCTGAGTCTCTTGAAAAAGAACCCGACCGCAATCAAAGAAGGTCTTTCAGATATTCTTGACCAAAAATCATTGAATCAAATTCAAAATGAAATTGACAAAAACGTTAAGGACTTATTCAATTTAGGCATCAACCATTACGAATTTGCGAAAACCCTCAACTCAAATGATTGGAGACATAAAATTTCACGTTTGTATTATGCCGCATATAATATTGCAAGATCAGTGCGACTCCACACTTCGGGAATTTATTCAACAGATTCGGAAGATCATAAACGTGTTGGCGAACTGCCAAAAAATTTTCCGAATCAAGCCCGTTACGTAACCGGCTTAGCCGACCTCCGGGAAGATCGAAACCTTTGCGATTACGATCATATTGCAAAAATAGAAGATACGAAACTGGGAATAGATGACGCTTGTTCTCTTGTCGAAGATTTTATGAAAGATGCCGATTCCTACCTTAAAAACAGAAATGTCATGTTGTAGAGGAGATATTGACCATGGTTTCCAATGACCCAGAATTTGAAGAACTGAAAATTAAAATTACAAAAGAATTTGAAACTCAAACCGGATTAGTCGGAATCATTTCCGAATTAAAATCCGGCGGAATGGGTTTACCGACACTTCTTTTCAAAATATCAAATCCCACCGAACGGCATTATCAAATCTTGCTGAGTATAAAAGATAAATATCATGAAGAATTAGAGAATCAATTACGTGTTACAATACTCAAGAATAAAGAAGAAACGTCACAAGTTGAAGAAAAACTGTTTTTGCGGACACTTTCTGAAAGTTTTACTGCCAATCGATATAGTTTTCGCGACGATTTTTTTTCGAGATATATCAAAACAACAACCGGAGCCGAAGAACAAATCATTTCATTGGCAAATCACATTGTTTTCGGACGGCGCGGCTCTGGAAAATCAACATTGTTACTTTACGCATTGAGAACCCGTGCAAGCGATTCCAAAAGAAAAGGATCGGTTTGGGTTGATTTACAAGCCTATTCAAAACGTGAAGACGAAATGGTTATTGCAGATGTACTTTGCGAAATACTGGATCAACTTGCTCCTTATTTGTTAGGCACCCATACAGAAATGATCCGTGAATTGCGTCATCCGAAAGTAACACTGGATAAAATCAGGAAATCAATTCCGCGAATCAAAAGTTGTATAAACAAAGTTTTGGAAACAGAATTACAAGATGTGATGTTATTTCTTGATGATTTTCATCTTGTCTTGGAATCAATTCAACCGGTTCTTTTAGATGTTCTTTACAGCATGACGAGAGGAACCAGAGTTTATTTGAAAATATCCTCCATTGAAACATTAACAAAAACGTTTGATTCAACAACAAGAACCGGAATGCAGATTGGTCAGGATATACAAAAAATAACGTTGGATTATAATCTTACAACACCGGAGTTGGCTTTGGAACATATTCGATCAATACTTGATTCCATCGCTGTTTTTTGCGGTTTATTTTCCGTATTAAAATTATGTACAAATAAAGAAGTTCTTGAACGCTTGGTTTGGGTTACTGCCGGGGTTCCGCGTGATGCGCTTAGTTTGTTTGCGCAGGCAATGACTCATCGGCAAGGAAATTCAGTTTCCGTAACCGACATCAATAACGCCGCATCTAATCTTCTGACAACAAAAAAACAAGATTTAGTAAATGACTCCAGCGAACAAACAATCATCCTTGCCAATCTTACAGACCAAATAAAAGAATTTTGTTTTCAGAAAAAAACAAACGCCTTTCTTGTTAGAGAAGATGATCAATCTGTCAGTAACATTATGAGGTTATTAGATTTGAGGTTGCTTCATATTATCAATGAAGGATTCACGTTACATGATGCAGGAGAAAAAACAATCGCTTTGATTTTAGATTATGGTTACTATGTTGGTGAGCGGACTTCGAGAAACATTAAATTGTTCAACCCTACTCTAAAAAAATTGAAAACAAATAATTTACGTAACCTTCCGATCTTTTCATTTCATGAACAATAATTCATGCTTTTTATTACTCCCGACTGAAACTGTTTTAATTCTAAACAGCAACTAAAACATGACCAATTAATTTACTGATTATTGTTTGAAAAATATTCCCAAAGAAAAAAACAAACACTTGACAAAGTTCACCGATGTGACTTGGAAACATTGGTGAACGAATCAATCAAACGCCGCAAAGCAATGCAAGAAAATGTACCGGAACAGAAAATATCACCAAGTGTTGTCATAATTACATTGATCAATGGAGAAAAATAATGCAAACTGAGATTGTACCTTCTGACACCGGAACATTTATTCCGTTTTCCTGCAACGGTTTTTTTGACTTGCAAACCGGAACCGTGTGTGTACCGTATGTAGCCTGTCCTAACAATCCGAGTTTGGAACCCCAAATTATTGCCCGATTAACAGGATCAAAAGAACAGGATTCATCCGAAAATAATTTGAAACACATTGGTTTTGATGATTTGTTAGGATGTTGTGCCGATTGTTGGGAGTCTGAAGAAGAGTTTCAGACATTTTTAGAAATAAGTGAAAACGGCAGATTTGAATTTGAGAGACCCAATCCCTTTGTTGGTATTGAACAATGAATATTGTTTTACTGGACACGAATATCGTTTCCTACCTTTTTCGTAATTCGGAACCGATTGAGTTGTATCGGCAACATTTGTACGGTAAATTACTTTGTATTTCCTTTATGACTTACTCTGAGATATTGGAGGGTGCATACCGGCTCAAAAATAATCTGGAACGATATAGAAAAATAGTAGATCATCTTGACTTGTTCTCAATAATGCGGTGCAATGACAACATTTGCAGGACATGGTCACAAATTCGGGCTGAACAGTATTGTCAACCCATTGGAGTTGCCGATGCTTGGATTGCCGCAACCGCAATTGTTTATGATATTCCCTTAGTAACTCACAACGCGGAGGATTTTAAGGGAATTACCCGATTAAAATTGATTACCGAATATTATACGAAATAACTTAGGGGAACTTCTAAAAACCGAGACTAACCACGAAAAACACGAAGTATCACGAAAATACAATTGCCGCAAATCGTTCACAGCAAAAAAGTTATAACAAAAATTCTTTCGTGTTTTTTTGTGTTTTTCGTGGTTAAAAAAGAGTTTTTAGAAGTTGCCTAAAGCAAGTTCCGTAGAGGGCGATCTCATTTTTGATCCTTTTGCCGGAGTCGGAACTTCCCTTGTTGTCTGCCGGAAATTGGAACGGAATTATATCGGTATTGAACAAAATCCCGAATTTGTTAAAGTTACAAAAAGCCGGATTGCTGCGGTGGAAAACGAAATGCAAGATCATTTACGAAATTATGCCTGAAATTTTACTCGAAGAAACCGAACGGCAACTGGATCAAAGTCGAAATAATATTTCGCATGTCGGATTTTCAGAAACTTGGGTTCGTGAAAACAGTAAAGTCGTTTATGAAAACAAAGAAGCAGGATAAAAGCCTGTTTCCAAGCCTTGAAAATATTGATCATTTGATATAAAATCATTGTTCACTAAAGCACTTGATTCAATTTGATACATCAATTTATCATGAGTTCCATTTCGCATACAACATCGTTTGATTTTTTTCAAGACCACGCTGTTGAAATTTTCAACGAACTATCGACAAATCGCGAACCGTATCTTATTACGGTCAATGGTCAAGCTAAAGCGGTATTGCAGGATATTGAAAGTTATGAAGAGATGCAAAAAAATGTTGCTTTCATAGAAGCGGCGGTACAACGTTTTCAGGAAATCGAAGACGGTAAAATGATTCCAATGGAAGAAACGTTCAAACGGTTACGGCAACATGCAACCCAATAATAAGCAATTTACGGTTTTTTTGACTGATGCAGCAAGCCGAGACCTTGATTCCATTTATTATTATATTGCGGAACATCGTTCTGTTGAGCAGGCAATTAAAGTTATTGAAACACTGGAGCAAACGATTGATTCGTTAAAATATGAACCGGAAAGATGTGCTCATTCGACTGAATTTTTACAGGTCGGGATTCAAGGTATTCGCGAAATTCTTTCGAATCCCTACCGGATATTTTTTCGAATGAAAAAAAATAAAGTAATCGTTTTTGCAATAATTGACGGACGACGTGATCTCCGTACTTTTATTGTTCAACGATACAATGATAATAATTCATAACCACCCTTTAACCCTAGCCGAAGATTCGGCGATTTTACGATGACAGAAACTATTCCTTCTTTGAATTGTGATTGTTCCCGGCGTGATTTTCTCAAAGGCGGCGTTTTGGCTGCGGCGGTTCCGGCAGTGAGTGCCGGGGCGTTTTATTTTGGTTACAACGCCACGCATGGTCATCCGATCCGTGTTGGTGTTCTTGGAACGGGGGACGAAGGGCAAGTCCTTCTCGGTGCCATCAACCCGGAATATATTGAGGTCAAGTCCATTGCCGACATCCGACCCTATAACCAACACCGTGCGTTTTACGGTGACGTGTCCTCGCCGGCAGCACTCAAAGCACGACGCGGTCTATTGGCGGTCTATAACTGGAAAACGGAACACGAAGCCCGGAGACATGTTAAGGTCTATACCGATTATCGTGAACTCATTAAAAACGCCGCGAAAGACGGGATTGAAGCCATTATTATTGGTTTGCCGTTACACCTGCACGCTCCGGCTGCCGTGTACGCAATGCGTCAAGGTTTGCATGTTTTAACCGAAAAACTGATGGGACACAGCGTTGCCAACTGCAAAGAAATGGCTCGCGCCGCTTCGGAAACCCGCAAGCATTTGGCAACCGGACATCAGCGGCATTACAATATTTTGTATCAAGAAGCAGTTGATCAGATTCGGCGCGGGTTGCTTGGCAATATCCATTACATTCGCGCTCAGTGGCACCGGAACAATTCGCCCGGCGGTGATAGTTGGCAAATGCCGATGCCAAAAGAAATTAAACCGACTGACCTTCAGGCTGCCCGGCTCGATAACGAACTCAAAGCGTGGAAACGCGAACTCAACAACGCTCGTGGTGCCGCCATCGAAGAATGGGCGAAAAAAGTGGCACTCAAAGAAGCACAAATTGCCGATTACGTTTTGGCAAACGGCGGACAATATTTGGGACTGGAACTCAAGTCGGCAAAAGATTATGGTTACGAAGACGGAGTATTTGAAGGAAGCGGTGAAAAATACGAACGTCCCGCTGCCGAAGAACTGTTGCGTTGGCGGCTTTGGCGGCGTACCGGAGGCGGGTTGATGGTCGAACTCGGTTCGCACCAACTCGATGCGGCAAGCATTTTTCTTGCGGCAAATCGTGACTATTATCTTGATCAGATTAACAGTTCGGCACCGCGCGGTGAAAAAGTTCATCCGCTTAAAGTTCACGTTTCGGCAAATCGAAACATTTTCCAACTTGATCGGGAAGCAAACGACCATATTACAACATTGGTCGAATTTCCGGCACCGGATTACAACGACAAAACTCCGGCTGGACGCAAACGAAAAATTTGTGTGCAATATTCAACAATTAACGGTAACGGTTTCGGCGGTTACGGTGAAATCGTTTACGGAACAGACGGAACGTTGGTTTTGGAAACGGAAAGTGATTCGCAATTGTTTCGCAGCGGTGATTCGGGAAGTAAGGTTTCGGCAAAGGCGGAAGGAGCGGCGTTGGACACGCAATCAAGCGGTCCGGCTCAAAAAGCAGTCGGCGGTACTGCGAAAGTAGAAGTCAGCCGGGGTTATGCCGAAGAATTGGAACACTGGGCGTGGTGCATTCGGGTGAATCCGAACAATGCCGATGAGAAGTTGCAACCGCGTTGCAATCCGAAAGTCGCGTTGGTTGACTCGGTGATTGCTCTCGTAACAAATATCGCCGCCGACGAAGGCAAAAGCATTACATTTGACGAAAAATGGTTCGATCCTTTCGACGACGCCACAC
>JAISQH010000353.1 GCA_031274385.1 Planctomycetaceae bacterium
GAAGAAATCCAAACGACACTAAACAAATTGCCGGACGTTTGGGAAGGGCTTGCGCTACCCAAACCGGAATTTAAGCCGTTAGAACTTACAGAAATTCTGAACATCAAAGGCGTAAAACCGGAGGAGATAAAAATCGAATATATTCCGTTTGTTAATTTTAATACAATAATTGTGAACAATGAATTTAACCATAAAATTCTCGTTGATAAACAGTTAATCAAATGGGAATTAGAGGAACAAACGGACTCAAAGAAAAGGACTCCGATTGCGGAAATAAGTATCAAAGATGCGGAAATTATGTTACAATGGATTAGCAAGCAAAGTGCTAATACGCAATCCACTACCGCGGGACGGCAGCTATTTAACCGTATCTTGTTAGCGAAATTGAAAATCATCGTTGCCTCAGATGGGGTTGCTCCTTTGACCAAAGAAATCGCCTTGTGGCAGCCGGTTAAGCGTTCCGATTTGAAATTGCCGGCAAAAGACAAAGAGATGTTCACTTTATGGGAACAAAAGGAAGACACCAGCAAAAGAGGAGTCGCGAGTGAACTACCGCAGGAAAAGCCGTTTGTTGTTTCTTTGTCCGACGATCATTGTCCACTTTATCTTGTTTTTAGTAACTGTACGGTTGACAGCAAGGAATGTAAAAGAGATGGAATCCAAGTGTTTGCAACGGATAATCCGAAAGGTTTTTCGCCGTGCTTGGCTTATGTTGACGATGTTGGCGACGCGGACAAAATAGAGATACCGTTGCAAATCCACGTTTCGGTTGACAAGGACAACTTCAAGTTTTCATTTGTTATAAAGCCGAATGAAGACGAGGTACAGGAGAAACTCATTAAACCGAATGAAGAGAAGAAGGAAGAAAACAGTAAAATACTCACGAAAATTAACGAGCGAGAGAAATTACAAGAAAAAAAAGACAAAACAACGAAGGAAGAGAAAGACAGACTAGCTATACTTAATACAGAAATCGGTAGTCATAAAAAAGAGGATTTGGAAAAGAAAAATAAAGAGTTAGAAAACAAAATAGAACAAATCAAAAACGTGCAAAAAGCGGCAAGTCAAGCGGCATATCATATCGGTACATTTTCGATTTACCTTTTGAAGAGCGGCTCGACAAAGGAAAACGCATTGAACTCGGAGAACCAACTGTTACTGTTGGAAGTAAAAGAAAAATAGAACCTTATTTTATCATGTCTATTTATATACGTTATCAAGGTCGGAAACAGGGACAGTTTTCGGAAGCACAGTTGGCGACTCTTTTGAGTCGTGGAGCCGTTTCGAAAGAAAGCGAAGCCTCACTCGACGAAAAAAACTGGCAGCCGCTCGGCTCACTGCCGGTTTTCGAAAAATTGCACAAAAAAATCGTTGAAACACAACTCAAAACAGTTGTGTCTCCTGCCCCGCCGTTTTTGGATAAACCGGTCGAAAACGACATTT
Source organism: Planctomycetaceae bacterium (assembly GCA_031274385.1). GTDB lineage: Bacteria > Planctomycetota > Planctomycetia > Pirellulales > Thermoguttaceae > WRKP01. The sequence continues at coordinate 1,444 of JAISQH010000353.1, forward strand.
TCGCCATCGCCGGTTTCACTTACGACGAATTTGCACAAAAAGTCAATACGATTCAATGTTCAGTGCCGATAGTACCGCCGCCAACGCCTGTACCGGTAACAACATCGTTTATTTCGTCTCTTCAGGAAAATCCGAAATTATTGTACACAATCGTCGGTGGTATTTTGGGGTTACTCCTTTTAATTGCTGTTACTGCAACAATAACATTCGGTAGTGCTTCGCCGAAAGACAAAAAAAACGCTTCCGTAAACGAACCAACATCACTACAACTGCCGGAAATGGCGGAAACTCCCGCTGTTCCCGATTACTCCGAAACAAACCAAGAAACCAAATCCGCTACTGAAAATTCTGAAAAAGAGGAGCAGGCGCATAAAGAAGCCGAAGCGAAAGCCGCTGCCGAAAAAGCCGAACAAGCGAAAGCGGAATCTGAAGCGAAAGCCGCAAAAGATGCCGATGAAGAACGCCGTAAAACACTTGATGCCGAATTGGTCAAAACGGCGGATTCATTGGACGAAACCTTTTCCTTAAAACCGATGTCCCTTGATGTGAACGGTGCTGTTCGGCGGCAGGAAAGTCTCGATCCGAAATTTTCCTCTCTCTGGCAATTTAGGGAAAAAATATTCTTTCGATATGTTTCTTATGTACCCAAAAAATGTTTTTCGATGAAAAATGATTCGCCGCTTGAAATTGCTATTTCGTATAATAATGATGATGTTTTTCGGTTTTTTATGGACGAAAATGGTTTGCACGGTCAATGGATTAACGCACCATCGGTTACGCCGGAATCATTTCGAATCTTGAACGGTATCGCGCTCGGCGAATTGGAAATTGTTCAAACTTCCAATGCTCGTTCGATCAAGATCGTTTCCTTGTTCAAACCAGTGGAGTACACAACGTTTCGACCATCACAAAAACAGATAAGTCTGACCGACATAATTTGCGACTTCGCAGCTCTTGGTTTTTCCGATGCCCATTTGATGATTTCGAATGTCAAAGGTTATCGTATAAAATATGCTTGGAAAACATTGATGCCGGATGTGTTGCAGTTTCAAGTCGAGGATAACGATGTTGTCCAGATAAAACTCATTCCGCAAACGCCGATTCCCGATAATGATAGAAATTGGAATATTCCGGTCGAAGTCAAAGAAATGAAGCGTGATTCCGCTCTTTTGTACCGCTATATTTCCGGCACAAAAATCGCGGTGGAAATGGTTGATAGCAAAGTCAAAGAAGGTACAGAGACCGTCACTAGGGTACGAAGTGACATGCTTCAAGTCCGGCGTCAATTCAACCGGAACAATTCGAATGCCAGCAAAGCATTGCGGGCGATTGGAGTTCTCAATCGGCAATTATTGGCATCGAATTCCGCCAGTGCCGCATCAATTAGATCGCAAATCTCGCGTCAGGAATTGATTATCTCGAATTGCCGTAGTACCAATAACCAACTGGAACCGCAACTGAATAAATTAGAGTCTGCGTACGATAATTATTACGGGAGGCTTAAAATTCTCAAAGAATACAAAGCCCTGCTCGATAAGCCAGCGATTATTTATAATAGCGAACCGATCACCTTTACGATGTCGATTCCGCATCCGACCGATTCGGAAAGACATCTGAAACTATTCAGTATTAAGGAACCTGATTTGGCGGATGAAAAGGATGCCGTGATCCCTGAACCGACTGATGACGCCATGAAACCGGTTGATGATAAAGACGAAGAGGACGATAATGAATCAAAAGATTCGAATGAACGGTCTTTTTTGAATATCGATAAAAAATAAACCTTAACGTTTTACTGTTCATCGTACAGAATTGCCATTGCCAAATGTTACCGTCAGGTAACACGCAAAAAAATCCACTGAAAAACGTAACATAAATTTAATAAAATTACTCCACTGTAAGTGGATATAACTATTGCGTTGTCGCACTATGGTGCTGGGGTTAAACAATTATCGTATAAACACAATAAAACTATTATGGCGAACTTACAGATTCTTATCGACAACATTCGGATGGCGTTGGCTCATTCGGAATTTATCAATCCCGATGTGATTCGCGGCTATGCTTCGGAATATGCTGCCGAATGTGTAAAACTCAATGATCGTGTTAAACAATGTGTTCCGTTTCTACACAGCGGCAACCTCGCCGAAGCAGTACGTCTTGCGGAAGCACCGCCGAATATTGTCGAGACCTACACGCTGCTCGATTTTGAAGGACGAAACGATTGGGTCGAAATCGTCGATAATCTCGGCTTTGATGTTCCGCCGCCGTTGCCGACTGAACAATTTACGCAACTAAATGATGCCTACGTCCAAATTGCCCCACTCGATAATTTACTGAAACAACATCGTTATCATGCTTTGAATGGTTCGCCGCTGCAAGAAAAACTTTCCATTTTACGAAAAATTGCCAAAGCAGATCCGAAAAATTTCTTTTGGAGTGAAGACCAAGAAAAATGGGAAAAAGTCCGTCTCGTTGCATTCGGCAAAGAAGTTCAGCAAGCGGTTTCCTCAAAAAACGATTATCAAATTATGGTATTGTATAACGAGTTGATTGACCCGAATTGGCGTATTGCTCCGCCGCCGCAATATCGGACAGCACTTTGTACCGCCGTGCTGCAAGGTTATGCCGAAATGCTGCTCAATCATTTTAATACGTTTGATTATGACCGCACATTGAATACGCATCAACAGATGCAGAGTATTTGCCAAACAAACGGTATGGCGATGCCGCAACCATTGGAGATGCAAATTCGCCCTGTCATTCAATGGCTGCAAGAGACAACGCAGCAGAATAATGCTGAGTCATCCTTTCAGAATGCTTGCGAAGAACTTCGGGGGGCTCTCGATGATGATGAAACACTGCAACGGAAACTGGAGAACTTGTTTTATGCTTTGCAAAACGCCGCAACGCAAGCAGGACAAAATATCCCGCCGGACTTGATACAACATTACGAATTGAGGGTGAGTAGTTTGGAACAAAAAACAACGATGCGGCG
>JAISQH010000366.1 GCA_031274385.1 Planctomycetaceae bacterium
GCTGAAACGGTTTTATCAACCGTACTGCGCCATTCTGTTTCGGTTTTACTCTCGGCGTTCCAAAACGCGATCAGACCGTCTGCAATATTGTCACCGTTAAAAACTTTTCCGGCTTCCTCCGAAGTCAGTGACCGGTTCCAAAAACGTACAAGATCAAGAGAACCCTTCAAACCGCGTCCCGCTTCCGGTGCGGTACCAAGAAACAACGGCGACTGGAATGCGTCCCGTTTGCACGACGCCTTTTTTGTTTCTTTTTTTGTACCGTTAAGATAAACCGTGATGGTTTCACCGTCATAAGTTCCGAGATAATGTGTCCATTCATTTGGTTTCGGCAACGGAGCCGCGGCAAAATCGTACGAATTACCGAGACCGGCACTTGCTTTCGGGTTGTGTTCAACTAACATCCGAACATTGCCCTGATAAAGATAAAGCGAGAAATCGTTACCCGGTTTGCCGAGTGACGCAATGATTTGCGAACCGGTATTGTTTTCGACGCGAACCCAAGCCGCAACAGAAAACGAATTGACAGGCAATTCGAAATCAGTAACAGTGTAACCGCTTCGCCCATCAAACGAAACCCCGTCACCGCTCGGCGTTGCCGCCGGAAGAAACGAAACAATTGTTGCAAAAATCAAAAGTAAAACATAACGTTGCATGGTTTTTCCCTTTCAAAAAGAGTTTTTAAATATTTAAATGTAGAAGATTAAATGTTCCGCATATTGTTGTATGCGGCGTTGTTGAATACGGTTTCGATTTTGAAAATTATACACGAAAAACTAGGGAGGTGAAACACTCTCCCCTCCGTTTCCTGATCCACAGGAAAGTAAAACATCGGAGTTAATTGTTTCCGTAACAAAACGAACGGAACCATCGCCAAGCAAAAATTGACAACCGCCGGAATGATTACTTCCCCAAACGCCAAGGTTGGAATAACCCTGATACAATGTGTAAACCGTTGTTGTACTATCATTTACATGTTTCGGTCCTCCATTGATCTGAAGTTGCTTACCTGTACCGGTATCGTACCAGGGACTGCTTGTTTTTTTCAGATAAACACTGACACTTTTCGCCGACATCATGGAATACGTTGCGGTTGAACCGCTTCCCCGCATGAAGGAACCGCGATACCAAGCCCGGTACTGTTGACATCCTTCCCAAGCGATTTCACTGTACGCAAATGTGTTGGATGTTCCGTCGCTAATCGTACTGAAACTCGTTTCGGAACCGGGATAGAAAAAACCGTTTTTGGCAACCAAACTGTCACCTGATCCAGCCGAGTTTGGAGCCGAATATAATGGTTCATAAGTCGTACCGTCTGATTTGATGCCGATAGAACCGGCAATCCCGAAATAGTGAGTAGTGAAAGCCGCCGCTCCTTCGTAACGTGGAGTTCCGGCGTCGCCGCCGACACTTATTCTCGTCTTCCTCATTGGTGTAGAAGGGCAAAGATACCACGACGGCATTACCGTTTTACAAAGATAAAACGCATCGGAAAGAGTCGCTGTACCGTCTGTTGCGCTAAAGGTCGTGTCGGTTAAATAGTTACCCATCGTGAACTGACTAAACAATTGAGTCTGCTCAATGAAGGGTAATAATCGAACAGTAATACCGAAATAATATCCGCCAAACGGTGCCGTGGCAGTCGGAACGGTATTGTTTGTCGGAATCGTTCCTTCCATTGGAAAGCCTTGATGAGTGTCGTGATAATTGTGTAGCGCAATTCCAATTTGCTTGAAATTGTTTGCACACTGCATTCGTCTTGCGGCTTCCCGCGCGGCTTGCACGGCAGGAAGCAACAACGCAATCAAAACTCCGATGATGGCAATCACAACAAGTAATTCCACCAACGTAAAACCGCGTCTTTTTGAATTAATTGACATAGGAATCTCCTTTTTGAATGAAAAATAGAAAACAAGATTGTTAATTTGTTGATTTATTAATTTGTTAATTAATGGTAACTCCTTCCTCTCGGTCAGAGTTGCTGAAAATAGTTGTTGCGAAAATAGAACTACGGCAGTGACACGGATTCTTTTCCGTTACGTGAACCGATGGCTCCCCAAACTCCATACGGAGAATGTTTGCCGGGATTCTCTTGAAGAGCTGCTGCGGTGTTATCACCGGCATCAATTGTTTGCGCAATAAATTTACCGGAACCATCCGCCATTGCCGCGTTTACTCCGCCGCTATGCCGACTGCTTGGAGCCATGATAGACGCGGCTCCGGTTCCAGACCCGGTACCGGATGTACCGGAAAAATTGGAACAAGAAGGAGAATTAGGCGGAAGAACGGTCGTGAAACCTGTCGCAAAGGGATAACCGTCAACATAACTTCGACCGGAATCGGGCCAAACAGTTGCTGAGGAGACATATTCGTTTGCGGAAAGATTACCAAGATCAAGACATGCTTTGGCACCACCAGCTTTAACGTTTCCATTTGCTGTATCAGTAAAAACAGTTGTTCCCACATTGACAGCGGTTCCATGTTTGATTTCACGTCCTTCTTTGGAAAAACAACGTTCACTTAAAATCAATGTATTACTCGTTCCGTCGGTGATACAACCAATATCGTTGAAAATATTAGCACCAAAAGCTCCGCGAGCAGCCTGCCAACCGGAATTAACGGCACGGTCTCCGTCACAAAACCGATAATTTGTTCGTCCTGATTCATCAGCGGACTTGATGTTACCGGTATCCGATGGGCATAGCAACATTTTAATTTGCTGAGCGCAAGGATGTTCAGGTGGAAGCCCGCTGTCTTTTTGTGGCTCGATAGCAGTTCCACCATTTGCCGTAGCAATATCTTCACTGGTAAAACGGGAATAAAGAGCCTGTTGTTCATAAAACGGCAACAGAGCAATAAATGTACTGAAACGGTCTCTACCGCCGGAGAGTGAATAAGGTCCATAAGGACCGGAACGACCGGCAGGAAGCGTTTTGTGGGCGTCGTGGTAATTGTGCAGTGCCAGAGCAATCTGTTTGATCTGATTGAGGCACTGCGAACGCCTTGCCGCCTCGCGTGCGGCTTGCACGGCTGGGAGTAGAAGTGCGATTAAAACACCAATAATCGAAATAACCACAATAAGTTTGAATAACGTAAAATCATTTCTAACTATACGTAAATCGCGTACCCCCCCCCCCCCTGCCTAAATTAACATAAACTGAATTTTGCATCATTTTCTCCTTGTAAATTTTGTTTTTGTGTTAATTTGA
>JAISQH010000200.1 GCA_031274385.1 Planctomycetaceae bacterium
CAATGGCTACTAAGGTTGTTTTTGTAAGAAAATCAGGTTGGAAATAAGGTTTTATCAATTTAAAAACCGGCTGCTACAATTCTACTTTTTAGGGCGGGGTAGAGTATACCACGAAGGCACAAAGAATTCAAGAAGATGGATAAAATAAAAATCAATTCATCTCAATTTATTCTTTGTGTTTCTTCGTGGTAAAACATAAATGAACAATTATTATTCATTTATATTATTGGTGTTTGCTTTCGCCGCCGTTTTTCGATCCCATTGCACCCCAGACGCCGTACACCGATTGACCATCGGCTCCCTGAACAGCGGAGGAACTACCGGCATCAATTGTTTCAGAAATAAATGTTACGGAACCGTCCAGAAATGCGGCATTGACTCCGCCGCTGTGATAACTCGTCGGCGTTGAGATTCCCCAACCGTAAGCAAGCGACTGGAAACAACTCGGATTATTCGGTGGTAAAACCGTTGTAAAACCGGCGTGGCTTCGACCATCAAACATGAATCCCACCTCAGCATTAGCGGTTGTTACACCTGTAGGCAATGTACTTTTATAATATTTCCCATCTTTTGATTGTGTACAAAGCGTCGGATCCATCAGATCGTCGGCTGTCGCAATAATGACTGCACCGCCACGAATCGTTGTTGCCTGATTTTTCGGCGTAATCGCGGCTTCGGAAAATGCCAATGTATTGCTGGTTCCGTCTGTTACAATACTCAGTTTGAACCAAATACCGTTACCGAAATGACCGCGAATACTGGCAGCACTGGTTCCGCCGCCTGTGTAAGTTTTACTGATACAAGAATTGTAGAGATCATAAAGTGATCCCTGTTCCATGAACGGCGCCGCTTCTCTCTCGGCTTGCACAGCAGGTAATAGAAGTGCGATTAACACGCCGATAATCGCAATCACTACAAGAAGTTCGACTAACGTAAAGCCGAATAAAAAGTTACAAAGAGGAGGCGGTGACTTTGCAGAGCAACATTTAGCAACATTTAAAGAGCGATATTTCTCCGTTCTCCGTTTTTACTTCTCCGTCATAGATAGCCTCCCCCCATCCTTTTCCAGTTTAACACTTGATCTTTCATTGAATTTTTCATCGTAAAGTTCCTTTCATAAATTTGAAATGGTAAAACTCAATCGCACTTTGCAAACCAAAATGCAAAGCAGATACCTAAACGGAATTTTTAGACTACAAATAAAACAAAATCGGTTGTCAACACAAGTATTGGAAAATTTTTTCGGTATTTCAATGACAAAATTTAAAATAACGAAGTAACGATTACTTTAATCCGCAGGCTTGTTGTGTTCGCAGCAGGACTTCTGACGCTTTTTTTCTTGCTTTTGCGGCACCTTCGGCAAGGATTTCGTGAATCTTTTCCGGTTGAGCAGCCAATTCCCTGCGTTTAGCACGCGCTTCGGCAAAATAGGATTCGGCAAGCTGAACCAATTCTTTTTTCACATTGCCGTAACCAAAACCGCCGCGACGATAGGTTGCCGCAAGCGATTTCGTCTGTTCCTCCGAAGCAAATAAGGAATAAAGTTCAAAAAGAGGATCGCCTTCGGGATTTTTGGGTTGATCCATCGGGCGGCTGTCGGTTGTCATTCCCATAATTTTCTTTTTTTGCAACGGAATTTCTTCAAACACATCAACCGCGTTACCGTAACTTTTCGACATTTTACCACCGTCCAAACCGGGAACTTTGGCTCTGTCCTTCACAACATACGCCTTCGGCAAAACAAACACTTCACCAAACGAATGATTAAACGAACCGGCAATGTCACGGCAAACTTCAACATGTTGAATCTGATCTTCGCCAACCGGAACCAATTCCGAATCGTAAAGCAAAATATCCGCCGCCATCAAAACCGGATACGCAAAAAGACCCGCATCAGCCGTTAATCCTTTGGTTTTCTTGTCCTTGTAAGCGTGACAACGTTCCAATAAACCAATGGGTGTTGTGGTCATCAGAATCCAACAAAGTTCGGAAACCTCAGGAACGTCCGACTGTACAAAAAGTGTTGCCCGATTCGGATCAAGACCCAAAGCCAAAAGATCAAGTGCCGCGTCCAATGTGTTTTGAGCCAAACGACCCTTTTCCCGTACAGTTGTCAACGCGTGCAGGTTGGCAATAAAATAAAACGCCGTATCCTGACCGTTTTGAAGATCAATATATTGTCGAATCGCTCCGAAATAATTGCCCCAATGAAATCGACCCGTCGGTTGAATACCGGATAATATTCGCATAGCAGTAGTTAGTTTTAGGAAGAATTGATAATTGAAAATTGACAATTGAAAATTAAAGAACAGTTATTTCCATTCGTTTTGGAAAAAATGATCCTCTCATTTTCAATTTTCAATTTTCAATTCCTCAGTAATTAGTTTTCGTTCGGTTTCAATTTCCATGAACCAACGAGCGGCGTTTTCAAAAAGACTCAGTTTGTCGAGAATTGCCAACGCTTCGTTGTAACGTTTGGTATGACGGTATAATGTTGCCTGTAACAAAAGCATTTCAATATCGCGCGGATTTTTTTTTAACAAAGGAAGAATCAACGATTCCGTACCAAACCAATCGCCGCGAAGATAAAGCAAAATGGCTTCACGGAACGCCTCATCTTTTTCGTCCGTTTTCAACATCGCATGAAGGAATCGGCGTTGCACTGCGGCAATCACCAACAACCCAATCCATACAGTAAAAAAAACGCACAATAAAATATTCCGTTGCCCTGTTGTGATCATTGCCGTCCAATAAAAATTCACAATAAGAAAAGCGTCCAGAAACAACGCAAACAACATCGCAATCACTAAAAATGACCAGTGACCATATTGAACCATTCCCCGATAACCGGGCCAAAAAGATAACATCGTTTGTGATTTGTGGTTTGGGGATTGTGATTTGTGTTACAAGTCACAATTGGAAACAATAAAGGACAATTGTTTTTGACTTTTTTTGTAACTACTAACAATATCAGACCGATTCAGTCATTCTTCTTGTAACTGTTTATGGCTTTTTAACCACGAAGATTTTCTAAACTTGTGATCCTGTTATGGTTGAAAACGTACGCAACGGCTGAATAGTTACGAAAATTTTTCACTATTCACTATTCACTATTCACTATTCACTATTCACTATTCACTATTCACGATTCAC
>JAISQH010000474.1 GCA_031274385.1 Planctomycetaceae bacterium
TAGACAGTTACGAATTAATATCTCCCTTCTTTCTTCCTGTAAAAATAAAGTAGAAATTCGTCATTCTCACAAAACAATCAATTCTATGACAACAACTATCGGTGAGATCGAATTGCAACAAGTTCCGGCGTTTTTGGAAGAGCGGCAGCAAATTCGCGCAAAAATCGAAACGCTTGATTTGACCGGCAACATGAATCGGAATCATCTTGAAAAATTGGCACGATCGGTTGTTGATGACGAACGATTTCTTGCTTGGAGCATGGTTTTGATTGGCAGCCGGGCTTGGCGTCACCGGGTGAGTTTGATTCCTTTTGAACGCCGTCTTGTGTTGCTTCCTCATTGTATGCGCCATACCGAACATTGCCCCGCACAATACGATTCAGCCGGATTGCTTTGCGAATCCTGTGGTGCCTGTGAACTTGGTCATTTGAAAAAGTTGGCGGAATCACTGGGTTATCATGTTATGATTGCGGAAGGTTCGCCGATTGTGATGCAATGGATTTTAAGCGGCAAGGTTGACGCGATTCTTGGAGTCGGCTGTTTGCGTTCGTTGGAGCGGGCGTTTGAAAAATTGCAACTTGCCGGGATTCCTGCGATGGCGGTTCCTCTTCATGCTTCGAATTGCCGTAACTCGACAACCGATCTTGATTGGGTTCTCGAAATGATTCAAACCCCTTTTGAACCGAAACGTACAAAATCTTTTTCCAAAGAGGAACGACCAACCTGGATTCATCTTTTGCGCGGAGCGGCAAAATTGTTCGCAAAACCGCCGGAGGAATTGTTACCGAAAGACGATCCGATTCAAATCACAAGACATCGCGGACTGGATTTTTTGGCTTACGGCGGAAAATATTATCGTCCGTTTATTGTTCTCGCAACATACGACGCCTTGAGCGGTTCGCTTGGAACAAGACCGGACGGAGAACAATTTGTTGCGCAATTTCCCGAATGGGTCAAAGAAACAGCGGCGGCAATGGAATCTTTTCACAAAGCGTCTTTGATTCATGATGATATTGAGGACGATGATTCATTTCGGTATGGTCAACCAACATTGCATCGGGCGTATGGTACGGCTGCGGCAATCAATATTGGAGATTACCTGCTTGGTTGGGGTTATCATCTGATTACGAATCTCCGCAATCAGATTCCGTTGCGGGAATCTGTTTCTCGTGACGAAATTATTATTGAGATGCTTCATGTTTTGAGTTCGGCTCATCTCCGGCTTTGCGAAGGTCAGGGTGCGGAACTTTATTGGAAATCGCAACAAAATCAGCCGGCTCCGCCGGATATTCTGAAAATTTACGTTTTGAAAACATCACCTGCTTTTGAAGCGGCACTTGCTATCGGCGTTTTGTTGGCGGTTATTTCCGAAACGGTTGACATGGCGTTTTATCGTCATATTAAAGCAACATTGGGGCGATTTTCACGTCATGTTGGAGTTGCTTACCAGATCAAGAATGATCTTGACGATTGGCTTCCCGATCAGCGCAACAAAAAGACATTTGGAGCCGATGCCGTACAAAATCGACCAACATTACTCCGGGCTATCGCGGATCTCAACCCCAACACACAACATGATTCCGCGCAAGACCTTTTCGAACGATTTCAAAAAACCGGCGTATTTGAAAAAGCACGACAATTAATCGGACGTTACGCGGACAAAGCCTACAATGTTTCAGAAACAATTGATCATGCTTCATTACAACAATTGTTATTTCATTTTGTTGAAACCATTGCCGAAACATAAAAATACAAACGATTATCAGCAACCGGCTTTTTTTGTTTTTGACAGAAAGAAAGAAGTGAAAGAAAATTTTCTGATTGTTTCAGATTTTGTGGGAGGTTTCCATTTGAAAGGGACATCTGATTTATCTGACCCTGAAAGAGTCAAATATCATAGCGTAGGGCAATACCCTTGTTAGTGAATAGTGAATAGTTTCGCAAGCGATATTCACTATCAAATTGTTTGAACAACGCTTGCGAAACTATTCACTATCAACTATTAACTATTAACTAACAAGGGCGTTGCCCTACGCTATGATATGTTACCCTTTCAGGGTATTGATACAGTAGACCTTTTCTCTAACATCCTAAAAACGCCCCGAAGGGGCAAAATATCCTAGCGTCGGGCAACGCCCGACGAAACGATGCGTCAACATGTTTCGGGGCAACGCCCCAATCATCAATATCGTTGCGGCGTTGCCGCGAATGGATTTATAGGAATCGGTTACATCGGGCGTTGCCCGACGTTATGAGATGAAGCCCCTTCGGGGCATTAAATCCGGTTGTTACGGAACAAGGGAAGTGAGAGAAATGGTCTAATGTATTGATAAAATCCACAACGCGAAGACTTCACAAAATCCGAAATCATCAGTAAAATAGAATAAAAAACAATCCGTTTGTGAACAGTAACAAAAAACTGTACTTTGCCTTATGAAACCGTTTCCGTTTCCTTTTAATTTTTTTGCTTCAGGAATCGTTGCATTTTGTACTTTTCTTATTCTGGCATTGGCGTCCTCTTTTTTGCCGTTGACGTGGGACGAAGGGGCAATGAATGAACGTTCTGCGAATTTGTCTTTTTGGTTTCAACGGGTCTTGCAGCAAATTCCGGGAATTCAAACCGCAACTCAAATAACGTTTTCAAAAACAGATTCGCCCAATCCCAAACTTGAAAACGTTCGGGAAACAGACTCGTTGGAATTACTGTTCTCATTTTGGGGACTCGAAAGTTATTGTTTCACCGAAGAAGGACACCCGCATTTTCCGGTTTTTCTCAACGCCGTCGGTCAACTTGCGGCTCCTTCTTTTTTGCCGGAAATAGTACAATTTCGTTTCGGTTCTCTTGTCTTTTTTTCTTTTGCAATCGGCGCCGTTTTTTATCGGTTGCAACAAGAATTTGATTTTGCAACAGCAATTTTCAGTGTTGTTTCGATTTTACTGGTTCCGCGTCTGTTTGCTCACGCTCAAATTGCCGCCTACGATTCGGCATTGATGGCAGCATGGCTTTTGAG
>JAISQH010000483.1 GCA_031274385.1 Planctomycetaceae bacterium
TTTATCCTCTTTACACACAATCCTTTCATGTTTTCCAATATTCGATGTCTTTATTTTTTGCTTTTTTTGATGTTGGTTTTAACCGGCTGCCATTTCGGAGCAAGAACCTATTCCGTTACAGGAACCGTTAATTACGACGGTCAACCGCTCGCCAAAGGAATCATCACATTCACGCCGGACGGAACAAACGGTAATACCGGAAAAAGTTCGATGGCGGCAATCAAAGACGGTTCTTTTTCTGTTCCGAAAAAATTCGGTGTTGTTTGCGGGGCGTACCGGATTTTTGTTGAATCCGTCGAATCGCTCGGTGAAGATCGCGGAACAAAAGAACTTTTCCCAACCTTTTCAATGGATTACCATTTTCCTGAAGGCTCAAACCCGCCGCCACTAATCATCAATATTCCCAAAAACGGAGAAAAATAACTTGAGAACATTGCGGTGATGGTTACAAGATTTCTCGCTCGATTCCATCTTGGAAATCGTGCTTGAACTTTAGTAATCATGCGTCAATAAACTTACATTTTTTGTTTTGAGATATCTGTTGCAGAATCATTTTTGTTTTTCCCTAGTCGCGCAGCGACGAGATGATGCATAACCGGCGGTGTAGCGCAGCGCAACCGCCGGACAATCGCAACCAACAACCAAAGTCGAGCCGCGTCGATATTATAAAAAGTGGAGTTTAGGGAAATGGATGAAAAAGATTTTGTTCGATAATATCGATGATGTCGTCGCTGCGCGACTTGGTTGTGGGGGAGGGACGCGATCCGGCGGTTACACTGCGCTACACCGCCGGTTATGCATCATGCCGTCGCTAGCGCGACTAAAATCAATTTTACTTTACCGTTCAATTACTTTACCGTTTAATCATTGATCAATTGATTAATTGATCAATTGATTAATTGATTAATTGATTAATTGATTAAAAAGATCAAAACCAAGAAAGGGAAATCGCAAGTGTTAAAAGTATATTACAAATGTCAACGTATTAAAAGAGACAGTTACTTTTTGTCGTATCTTGTTGTCAATTTTATTGTTGAAACTAACCATGAATTTCTTTGCGTCTTTGCGCGCAAACTTTAAAAAAACAAAAATAGCGGTGACTCTATTCCAATGGTTCTGTACCATTATTGACAAGGAGCAACGAGTTAGCGTCCTACGGTATATTTTAGCAATTCGATACGAAAAAGTTCGTCGAGTTGTCCGGTTTCGAGAAAGTGTTCGGCGAGAACTGTTGCCAGATACGCACCGTGACGCCGGGCAGCCAGATGATAATTTTCCTGATGTCTTGCGAGGTTCCGTTTGTACTGTTCCCGTGCTAAAGTATCAAGATACAATTCCAACCGTTCACCGCTTTCGCAGTCAACCAGCCGGAGATTGCCTTGTTCCGGCGGTTCGGCATCTGATTCGGCAAGTAGTTGCACTAAAATTGTTACAGCGGCATCACCGGCAATTCGGGAAACAACCAACGACGGATCCGCAACAAAAAGAAGATCACTGACAAAAATTCGGATTCCGCGCGGTTTCCAATTGGGCGGCATTTGAAGCAGAGCGTTGTCGGGCGAGTCGGTTGCTGTCAAGTCGAACGGTTCCCAATCCGTCGGCGTCAGGTGGGATCGGCTTAATGTCCGGCAACCATTATCGGTTACAAAAACCTGAAAAGAAAACCGTGATTCGGCGGCAGCGGAGGCGAAGAAACCGGCGAGAGCGTAGGCGGCTTCTCCTTTTCTTGTTCCGGCGAGATTCATGGATCGGGAAACATCCAGTAACAAATCGACATGCGGATTGACTTCTTCCCGAAAGAGTTTGACTGCAAGCCGGTCACTTCGGGCGTAGGCGTTCCAATCAATCCGGCGCAAATCGTCACCGGGCAGATATTCCCGATGTTCCATAAATTCGAGACTGCTTCCGACATTCCGGCTGAGCATATTGCCCATAATTCCAAGCGGTGTCTGCGGCGGCTCCACAAACAATGCCTGACTGCCAAGACGATAACCATACATCAAACTTTCAAAATTCACGTTTATTAGTTAATAGTTAATAGTTAATAGTTATTAGTGAATAGTTAATAGTGAATAGTAAACCGGCTACTGCGATTGATAAAAGACAAGTGTACACGATTTATTCGATTTGGCAAGAGAAGTATTCATTAAAAATCCTTCGTAATTGTCTATTTTAATTTGCGCGCGGAGACGCAAAGAGGATTTGAGGAGATTTTTTTGTTTGTGTAATATTAAAGAATTGTTTTGGTCAATGTTTTGGTCAATGGTCTTACTAACATCCCGTTGTTCGCAAAGCTTTTAATAACGTGTTCGTTTTGAACTATGAATTAAAACAATTCCGTAAAACAACTCCGTAGGAGTTGACTTTGGATAACCCCGTGCAAACGAAGTGCAGCACGGGGTAAGTGTACAAAAAAAACGAGAACTCCGTAGGAGTTCAATAAAAGGTGATTCATTTTGTAACACAAAATATCAAAATTGAACTCCTACGGTGTTCCGGTAAGTTCGGGATTTTACTTACCCCGTGCTGCGCAAGCTTGCACGGGGTTATCCAAATGAAACTCCTTCGGAGTTTTTTACGGAATTATTTTACGGAATTGTTTTACGGAATTGTTTTAGCTCATAGCTCAAAACGAAATTTTAAAAATGAAAAACTGAAACCAACCACGAATTTCTTTGCGTCTTTGCGCGCAAACTTGAAAAAATAAAAGAGACAGTTACCTCTATCATTCCGTTATATTGTAACAAGAGTTGGGTCGGTCATTTGCCGCAAGAGTTGGTTGATCATGATGATTGCTTCTTCGTATTCGACTTGCAAGAAGTGGTCGGCGATTTTTTCAAGTGCTTGTTTGAAATTTTTGTTCAGCGTTATTTTGTGATTATCGTTTCACGGATATTTTTTGTTAAAGGTTCAATAACAATTTCTTTGCCGTTATTTCCATTTTGGAAAAGGCAAAAAGTTTTTTGCCCAGGTCTTTTAATGACGCGCCAATATGATACAAATCGTCGTCAATCAAAAGGAAACGGTCGTGTATATTTGGCTTCTCTTCGATGACAACCGGTGGATATTGGGCATTGTGTTTTGACAAATCTAATTTGAGTTGGGCAGAAAATCTGCCGGTGTAAATTGTTGCCGAAACATTTTTCTTGCGTTTTGACAAGAGCAATAAAACGCTCTCGTCAACATAATTGTCAATCAATATTACCGATTTTTTCGCCGACTTTATCAAGTCAGAAA
>JAISQH010000212.1 GCA_031274385.1 Planctomycetaceae bacterium
GGGGTTTGTGATTTGGGGTTTGTGATTTGGGGTTTGTGATTTGGGGAAAATCGGAAGGAATAACCGTTCCGAACGGGAAATTTCAACATCACCTTTTAAGTACAACAACCAAGACATCATGCGTCAATAAAATTACTTAAAATGCGATTATATGTCAATTGCGACGATACTATCCATTTTATACTTTCGATTTCGTTTCTTGGTTTTGATCTTTTTAATCAATCAATCAATCAATTGATCAATGATTGAACGGTCAAGTAATATTGATTTTAGTCGCGCTAGCGACGTAATGATGCATAACCGGCGGTTGCGCTACGCTACACCGTCGGTTATGCATCATGTCGTCGCTGCGCGACTAGGGAAAACAAAAATTAATGTGCAACGGATATCTCAAAACAAAAAAAGGAAGTTTATTGTCGCATGATTGCCAACTCTCCTACCCATCTTATAAATCCAAAAAAACTTGTTCCGACAAGACAATTTATTTTCCGTTTAGTCGTCCGAGTTGTCGAACCGCTTGCCGGAGTCGGTCTTCTTTTTCGACGAGGGCGAGCCGCATGAACCCTTCGCCTGCTTCGCCGAAAGCGGAACCGGGACTCACTACAACATTTGCCTCTTTGAGCAATTTCATTGCAAAATCGAACGAACTCATTTTTTTTGCCCATTCCGGCGGCATTTGTTGCCAGACGAACATGGAGGCTTTGGGTTTTACGACCGTCCAACCGATTCGTTCCAAACCGGAACAAAGAATATCGCGGCGTTTTTGATAAACTTTGGCTTGGGCTTCGACGGCGTGGTCGGTATGCCGGATTGCCGCAATCGCCGCAATCTGAAGCGCAGAAAAAACTCCGTAATCGTAATACGTTTTGATTGTTGCCAACGCCCGGATGATTTCCGTATTGCCGCTGCAAAACCCGATGCGCCAACCCGCCATGTTGTAACCTTTGCTCATGGTTGTTGTTTCCACGCCGACTTCGATGGCTCCGGGTGCCGCTAAAAAACTGGGGGCTTTGTAACCGTCAAAACAAATGTCGCCGTAAGCAATATCGCTAATCACCATAAAACCATAACGCTTTGCCAACTTGACAATTTCAACGTAAAATTCCGGTTCGACGACAGTTGCGGTTGGGTTGTGGGGATAATTCAGAATCAAAACTTTGGGACGCGGCAGAAAATGTTGACAAGTTGAAGCGATATTGGACAATAATTTTTCCGGTTTGCGAACATCCAGAAGCAGCGAACTTGCGGAAGCGAGCATAACACCGTGCAGATGCGCCGGGAAATACGGTGACGGAACAATTGCCGTATCACCGGCTCCAAGCAACGCAAGACAAAGATGGGACAAGCCTTCTTTCGAACCGATACAAACAATGGTTTGAGTTTCAGGATCGAGACGAACACCGTAATATTTCAAATATCGGGCGGCAACTTCTTTACGGAGTTGCGGCAAACCGCGTGCGTGGCTGTAAGCGTGAAGTTTCGGATTACGGACAACTTCGATCAATTTGTCGGTGACAAGATGATGCGGCGGATCGCTCGGACTGCCCATGCCAAGATCAATCACATCCGCACCGGTTTTCCGCTTCTCGTATTTCAATTTGTTTAGTTCCGCAAAAAGATACGGCGGCAACCGCTTGACACGATCAGAAACACTAATCGTGAACGGTTGTGTGTTTTCCTGCAACTGGTCGTCAGCAACCTCGTTGTTCTGGAGAAACTCGGCTTTTTGCTCTTCAAAACGTTGTTCGTCTTCTAAATTCGGCGGTATCATATTCGTTTGCTAATTGAAAATTGACAATGGACAATTGAAAATGGGGAAAACGGTTATCCCAACTTATTTAGGTGAAAATTATCTTCTCAATTTTCCATTGTCAATTTTCCATTTTCAATTATTTTATTTCGGCAAGGACGTAGGGACCGTCGGGCATGACGGCAATTGTTGTGTGTTGACCGTATTCCGCAATGGCTTCGGCAACCGCCTGCTCAACAGTGGACGACGGTGTTACGTAATATTTTCGGAAAACTTCGGGCGGCAAGCCGTCGGAAACGACCTTGACTTTTCCTTTTCGCAACGCTTTTGCCAATTCTTCGATTTGCCATTGATCGACGACAAAAAACTGATTGGCGAGAATGGCATTGATGAAGGACTCAATGGTTGGAAAACGGTTGGCGATTTCCTCAAATTCTTTGCTGCCCAATCCTTCGTCGCAGGCGGCAGCCAGAATAATTGTTCCGCCCGGTTTCAAAATTTCGACGGCACCGATGATTCCTTTGATGGATTGATACCAGGTTTTGTCCAAAGGATAGCCGGCGGCACTGGTAATAACAACATCAACCGGTTTTTCCACTGTATCCGTAACGAATTGCCGGGCGATTCCGACGCCTTCGCGATGGGCTTGATCCATATCACCGGCGACGACTGCCAAAATATCCCGATGGTGATCGATGACAACATTGACAATGAAATCGCAACCGGATTTGATTGCGATTTCCAATTGTTCTTCGTGAACCGGATTGTTTTCGATGCAGCCGAATCGGGCGTTGTCATGTTCGAGAAAACGCGGCGAGTGCCAAGGTCCGATTGTTTCGGCGGCGGCAATTCCCGGACAAATGGACTTACGTCCTCCGCTGAACCCAGCCATGAAATGCGGTTCGATGAGTCCGGTTAAAATTTTGACATCCGCGTTGAGATAACGCCGATCGATCCAAATTGGTACACCGTGTTGTGATTCACCGAGATAATCGTGTTCGTCGCGATTTCGGGCGTTGTGATCTTCGATTCGGTAACGGTTGACGATGTTTTTTCCCAGCATTTCGAGTTTTTCTTCTGTGGTGCTGGCGCGATGTAAACCGGTTGCGACAAGAATAACAATTTCCTGATCCGCAATTCCGGCATTCTCTAAGGTCTGAAGAATGGGCGGCAGGACAATTTGGTTTGGTACGGGTCTTGTGATGTCGCAGATAACGATGCACGCGGACTTTTTTCCGGCGGCGATTTCTGCCAATGGTTTGGAGCCATTGGGAGTTTTGAGTTTTCGGCGGACTTCCTCTATCGGTTGCGGCAAGACCGCTGCCGACTGAATATTCAGTACCTTAACTACATTTTTTTCCGGCAGATCGACCGAAATCGTTCCGCGTCCATAAGCAAGTAAATAATTCATCGCCTCATTATAACCGATCATTCATCCTTGAAAAGATCGGGTAAAGCATTTCCCATTAGAAAGAGAATATATTGTAACAGTCTCTTTCGTTTTTGACAGGAAGAAAGATGTAAAAGAAGATTTTCTGATGATTTCGGATTTTGTGGAGTCTTCCCTTAATACCACACAAATCGCGTTAGTGACGGGGGCTTGCCCCCGAAATGATAGATTCGTTTCGTACGCTTGCGTCCGCAATCAATCAATTTCGTCCACAATCAATTTAAGAGGAAAACCATCGTCGATTCATAGTTTGAGACCGATTGATTCATATTCGGGGGCAAGCCCCCGTCGCTAACGTCGTGTTACTAAAATGTTTTGTTGACGCACAATGTCTTACTGTGTCAAGACCAACACATAATCATGCGAAGTAACACCCAAATCGACGATTGAATTTTTATCAATCGTTTGCGGAATCATCTGTTCGCGGGTATCCAAGTCCAGTAGTTTCATTTCGTAGGGTGTATCCGTTACAAAATGCAATGTCAACGGAACAGGTTTTTGGGAACGCAATGCGAACAGTTCAAATGTTGATTGTCCGTTTGTTTTCATTACGGATTCCCTTTGATAATTTCTGAGGTAGATCAGAATGGTACGTCGGTTGGATGCGTACAATAACTTCATTTGATAGCCGTCAGGTATTTTTAGCGGCACCGGATATTTCAGGAAAGTCTTTCGCGAAACTTCCGAAAGCGGAATACCGTCGTTTGTTGATGTTAACGTAAAATCAACACCTGTTTCCAATGACCATGTTTCGATATTCAACAATGACTTATATTCGTCGCTTTCCGCCTTGACACAAAAACGGTGTAACCCATCTGTGGCTAAATGGTCAGGACACCATCTGGCTTCTTTGAATTGGCAACTTTTATTACCATTTTCCGCTACAGTAATCATTTTGTCGATCATGTAACCGATATTAATTTTCAAATCGCTGGCATCACGCGATAAGTCGCGTCCGTTCAGACTTTCGAACAGCTTGTGTGCCAATCGATATTCGCCGTAACTGTCGTCGGCTGCCCATGTAATACATCCCGGTGCCCCCGACAACATCGTGAACCATATAACGTCACGCGCTAAAAGTTGTTCATAACGTTTCCGTGACATATTACCGGTTTTTCCGACAGGTAATTGTACATCTTCCGCTCCTAATAATTTCCATTCGCCATACATCACCGGGCAGGACAATTGAGTATAGCGCAACGAAATATCAATTATCTGTGCATAATCCGTTCCCGGAGCATTACCGCATGAATCGGGATATAAATGCATCGAAAAAAGGTCTATCCCTGTTTCTCTGCCCCATTGCACAGGATCATGTCCTAACAGCCCCACTCCCGGATTACTGAGACATACCGGCAAATCAGGAGCAATCCGGTGAATGTGTTTCACCATTTCCCGTGTCCAAGAAAGATATTGTTTCGTAATCTCCCATCGAAATGTATTCGGCGGATTGGCATTGGGACTTGCCCAACCCAATTCATTAGACAATTCTACCATAAAAATATTCGGATTATTTTTTATGAGTGGAATGATTTCGTCCAGAAATTGCTTGTTGCAGGCAATGACATCCGCATCTGAATAATAATCGTTATAAGTAACAAGATCATCCAAATTTTGCAGGAATCGCCGCTGATGGGCGGGTGCAGCGGCAATTTCTTCCGGCGAATACAGACTCGCCCCCCAATAACGGCGTGTGTCCGGCTGACAATAAAAACTACATTCCATCTGCGTAAAAAGGCATAATTGTACTTTTATCCCGTATTCTGCCGCGATCTCGAAATATCGAAACATGGTACGCAGCAAGGTATGATTGACACGACCGCCAATATCCAATCCTTCCCATGCCGAACCGGAACTGTCACCACGCGGAAACATACGAATCGCGGTGTATCCTTGTTTCTTGAGGTTTTGCAAGAACCGCCGCCAAACAGAAACCGGCATCCGTTGAAATTCCAGTAACTGTTCCCCATGTTGTGAAATACCACCTTGCTGTTCATTCGCCAACTCATCTTTGAAATAGTTACTGAAAGAACCAAACGGAAAGTAACGAGTACCATTATCGTATTGGAAATAACCATCAACCAGCGTTACCCGGCGGCTTGATGAGGACTCCGTTTTCATCTTATCCGCATCATGGTTCCCCAATTCACGTTGGGCAGCGGCGTCAATCTCCTGCGAAAAAACAATTCCGGCAGGACAACATAACAACAAAAACAGGCATGTCATTTGAATCTGTGACATAATTAATTGGGTTGGTTTAATGTTGATCTTCTTTGCGTTTTTGCGCGCAAACTTGAAAAATAAAATAGACAGTTACAAAATAGACCGTAACTCTGGTTCATTGATCATTTTGATTTTGCGTCCCGATAAATTGAAACGTCAATACTCAACTCCGCACCGGACTTTTCCACAACCAACTCAAGGGGCGTGGTGGATGAGTTACAAAGGATTTCCGGCAAGGTACGGCGTTCCGCAAGATAGTTTTTCCGTCTTTCATCAAAATCTTTCCTTTTTCGTGGTTCACGAGGCGGATCATCGACAAACTCCGGCGGCAGATCAATTCGTTCTCCCAGCGTAATGCGATAGGTTCCAATGGGAATGGCATTTTTTTTGTAAGAACCAATCACCGTTTTCGCAACAGCAATACCGGAAGAATTGGTTTTACCGTTTATTGTCCACGCTCCTTGTCCTTCGGAACGCAAAAATGAAACATCAATTTCCGGTAGAGGCTTATCCTTGTCCATGACTCGAACGGTACAGGAAGCCAACGGCGGCAGCCCCGGCGGCGTTGGTTGACTGCAACCGGTTAATAAAATACCGATAAAGGCACAATAAATAAATGTTCGCATAGTCGTGTTCATATTATTATACAAAAAAATTGAAAAATGAAAAATGGATATGATGATGTGAACCGCTCGGAAAACCGAGCGGTTCACTCTTTATTTATGCTACGTTAAATTGGCTACAACGACTTTGCTTCTCCGCCGTCGCGGGAACCCATCGCGCCCCAAACTCCGAATGGCGACGAACCGCTTGCTGCGGCACTGCCCCATGTATCACTGGTTCCGGTGTCAACAGTTTCCGAAATAAACCGAACGGAACCATCTGCCAGTGAAGCATTGACTCCGCCGCTATGATTACTTGTCGGAGCAATCACCGCTAAATTGTCGTTAACACAAGCGGGACCGTTTGGAGGAAGAATTGTATGAAAACCCTGGTGTTCCATTTTTCCGTAGTACAAAGATTTGCCGAATCGGCTCTTGCAATAGGAAGAGTGAGCGGCTTTGTAATCTCCGTTGCTATCAACTGTATTCATACACTCGGCTCGGCTACTCATATACCCTGTCTCTGTCGGTACGCCGGTAAAAACACCGGATGTCATGTGCCGGAGAGTATATGTTTTTACTTTTCCCAATACAGCATCACCACTATCAAACTGATCGGAAAGAGCGCGTTCCGAAAAGAAAATAGTGTTACTGGTTCCATCAGTTATTGCAGCGAGATTATACCATGTTTGGTATCCGAAACACCCGCGAACATAATAGTCATTCCCTTTGGTTGCGGAAGAAACAGTATGTTCTCTGGTGAACACAAAGGAATTGTCACCCAAATTCATTCTGTAATTGGTATGGGTAGCAGCGATATCCGGTTTCGTTTGACCTCCTGAAGAAGGACAAAGAAATGCCGGAAGAACAACAAATCGCGGGTCGCCGGCAACAGAACCGTCAAACTCATTGGAAATGTCCATATTGTCACTTGGGTAAAGAGGTTCCCATTCCGGCAACGCCTTGAGAGCGTTGTATTGACCGTCCAATTCTAAAAACGGGAAAATATGAACGATTCCCGGATTGGTTCCCCACTTGTAATTGGCATGGGTGTTGTAACCTTTAAGAGAGTCGATCCATGTACAACTTGACGAGAATGCGTGAAGCGCGTCATGAGTGTCATGGTAATTGTGGGACGCCAGAGCCAACTGTTTGAGTTTGTTGGTGCATTGCATTCGTCTTG
>JAISQH010000526.1 GCA_031274385.1 Planctomycetaceae bacterium
AGTTAAAACCAACCTTGATCTTCTTTGCGTCTTTGCGCGCAATCTTTAAAAACAAAATAGACAGGTACATTGAAACCAATACTAATTTTCTTTGCGTCTCCGCATGCCAATGAAAAATAAAAATAGACAATTACTCTTTACGAGGCAACGCGTTTTTCGAAGATACCGGACAGGCGTTCTTCCTCTTTGGGGACGGTGTTGGCGACAACCTGTAACGGTATTGCCCAAGAGGATTTTTCAATATCGTAATAAAGTCCCAACCACTTTAACGTCATCGGGTTACAAAAATTAACCACCTTCAACGCCGTTCCCATAACCAACCGGAAATCAAACCAAAATGACGCTTTTTCCAGATATTCAAAATCATAGACCAATTTTTGACGAACATCATTTAAGTTGACATCAGAGGCTTGATTGAGTTGCGCCAAACCGGTTAATCCCGGTTTGACCGAAAGCCGATAGAAATAACCGTCAATTCGTTTTTCTAATTCATTGACAAATTCAGGGCGTTCCGGTCTTGGTCCGATCAGGGACATTTCCCCGCGCAAAATATTGTACAATTGCGGTAATTCATCAATGTGCATTTTCCTGATTACCTTTCCGACCAGAGTAACACGATGATCTTTTCGTGCCGCCCAAATCGCACCGGTAGCCGATTCGGCATCAACCCGCATGGATCGGATTTTGTAGATTGTAAAGGCTTTACCGTCTTTACCGAGCCGTACCTGTTTGTAAATCCCCGGACCTTGAGAGGTCAAACGCACTATCGCTATTGTTAAGGCGATAACCGGAATGCTAAGAACCAACAACAAAAACGCAAATACCCGATCGAAAATAGATTTCCAACGAAAATAGGAAGAAACGATGGGTTCCGGACATCTTTCCATAATACATTGATTTTCATGTTATGTTGAAAAATCAGAAGATCAGTTCTGAAAATTCAACATTTGAATTGAAGCGTTACTCACTCAAACCCGAAAAACGAAAGCCATTTCTATTATACACGTTGCAGCGGATTAAAGTTCTTCGGTTCCTTCAACAGGTTAAAATAGAGAATTTTCAGAGATGTCCGTAAAAACCGCCCAAACGAAAAAATCATACAACAAGTCTTAGCAATTTACACAAAGTTGTCGGAAAATCAAGATGAAATCAAGATAAAATCAGGATTTTCTTCAAAAAAACAAAATGTTTTTCTTGCCTGCCCTTTATTTGTGTTCTAGAATGAGGTGAAGAAATGGGATTGAATTGACTCTTTTTCGGGAGCATGACATGAAAAAGGAACTCATTGTTGTTTCTATTATTTTTATTTTTTGCGGTGAAGCCGTTTTAGCTCAGTACCACGATTATCTGGCTTTTGACCGGTTTGTGGCAGATCCGCTTTATTCCGATTTTATTTCACGCGGTGATTTTCACGCCGGAATCCATTCCGGTTCGTGGACAATCAAACGGGAACAGTTGCTCGATTTTGAAAATCGGGACAAATACCGTAGTTGCCGCGATCCGTACTGCAATCGTTGTTCGAAGCATTTAGCCGATTACGGACACGAATATCAATATCTTTCCGGTACAAGCCAGCGGCAACTCTGGTATCGTGGTACTGCCGGGTCGATTGCTCCTGTCCGACAGTTTGGATACGATGAGCATGGTTTTCCTTATGCTCGTCGCGGTCAACCGGCGGCGGTGATGTCCAAAGAATATGTTCGGGTTCTGAACCATGCGATTTGGGAACAGGTTCAGGCGCGGAACGCGGTGGCGGATGAAGAAGCCGCCGAAGATCGGGTCGGTCTCCTTTCGGAATTGCGCGACGCCGCCCATGCCCAACTCCAAAAAAGCCGGGACACTTGGGAATTGCTCCAACATTCCGGTCATTGTCTCCATTTTGGAGTTGCCAATTCGCCTTGCTCACGGGTGATTAAACAAATGGTAACTAATACAGAAATGGTAACTAATACCGAAATCGAAACTTTTTCCAAGAATGACGTCAATCCTTGTGCTCCCCCTTTTTTCGGACTTTGCGAATATTGTGCGGCAAAGGCTCAATTTCTCTTTGATCAAAGTTATGTTGCGGAAGTTGAAAAAGAGTTGACCAATGCGGTTTTCGTTTGGGACATCAAAAAAGCGATTGCTGACGAAGCGGTTCGGATTGCGTTGCTGAGCAAACCGGATGCCGACAAAGCAACCCGATTCAAACGGATTCAAATGAAACCGCCCAAATATCAAGAGGTTCTTGCCGCCAAAGAAGCCGCTGCTAAAACCGATACAAAAAATAATGTCAAAACCGAACCTCTTCCGTGATTTCGTTTTTTACAAGAAGAAAGAAGTTAAAGGTAACTTCTAAAAACTCTTTTTTAACCACGAAAAACACAAAAAAACACGAAAGAATTTTGTTGTCACTTTTTTATGATAAACGATTGACAGCAATTGTATTTTTCGTGAAATTTCGTGTGTTTCGTGGTTAGTCTCGGTTTTTAGGAATTCCCTAATTGTGTATTCAATATCTTTTCTTCTTTTCTTCCTGTAAAAAATAAAAAGTTACGACCGGATCATTATGAAAACATTCCGATTCCGTCAGCGGCTTGACAAACGGTCGGTTGCCGATCCTTACACCGAGACACGCCGTGAAATGCAACAACTCCGTTTTTCGGTTCGAAAAGGTCAAACGGTTGCTGTTACGGCAAGTAGTCGTGGAATCAGCGATATTGTACCGATTACATGCGGAGTTGTTGATCATTTCAAAGAATCCGGTTTGAAACCTTTTATTGTTCCGGCAATGGGTTCTCATGCCGGTGGAACAGCGGAATCACAACGTCAACTCCTTCTGGATTATGGATTGACGGAATCCGTACTCGGTTGCCCGATTCGATCTTCAATGGAAACAGTTCTTCTCGGCGAACTTCAAATTGATCCAATTAATCAAGTCAACCAAATCAAACCAGTTACACAAATTGACCAAATTGAAAATAATCGAATTGATTTTTCTGATACAATTTATCGGGATCGGATTCCAGTGTATTTTGATCGGTTGGCTTCTGAGGCGGATCATGTTTTTCTTGTTAATCGTATCAAATCGCATACAAGATTTACCGGTTCGATTGAGAGTGGGTTGCTCAAGATGCTGATGATTGGTCTTGGCAACGCTGACGGAGCCGGGGTTTATCATCGGGCTGTTTCTGATGATCGGTTTTCGGTCGTGATCCGGCGGGTTGCGGATTTTTTGTCTCAAAAAATTTCTTTACTTGGCGGGCTTGGAATTGTTGAAAATGGTGAGGGAAAAACGGCTCTTCTTAAAGCGATTCACGCGCCGGACATTGCCAACGAGGAAGAAAAACTTTTGATTCTTTCGAAATCATGGATGCCTCGATTGCCGTTTGACGAGATTGATCTTCTTTTTATCGAACGGATTGGTAAAAACATTAGTGGAACGGGATTTGATTCGAATGTCGTTGGACGTAAATTTGACGATCATAAAGCGTTGCGTGGCGAGAAGCCGGTGGTTCACTGTATTGCGGTACTGGGTTTAACTCCTGAAACTGCCGGAAATGCCAATGGAATCGGCATGGCGGAATTTTGTTTAAGTTCGGTACTTCGGGAGATTGACTGGCAGAAAACCCGGTTCAACGCCATCACTGCCCGCCACGTTTCCGCCGCGATGATTCCACTTGATTACGAAACGGAAAAAGAAATAATCGAAGCCGCTTGGCAAACATTGGGACGTCCTGATCTGAACGATTTCCGTGTTGTTTGGATTCGTGACACTCTTCACCTGGAAACAATCACCGCCTCCGAGTCTTTTCGTAACAAAGTCATCGAATCAGGATACGAAATTATTGAAACAAATTCAAAATAACATAACGGATACCCCAACGAAAAGGTAACTGTCTCTTTTGTTTTAAGGCTTGCGCGCAAAGACGCAAAGAAATTCAAGGTTAGTTTTAACTTGTTCTTTTTTTGATGGTATTCATTATTTTACTCAAGGAAGTTTTCTATCAC
>JAISQH010000594.1 GCA_031274385.1 Planctomycetaceae bacterium
CGTTTCGATTATCAAGCCGAATCCTGAAAAATACGAAGAAGTTAGCCGGTTCTCACTTGCGGAAGAAGGAGCCGGTTTGTTCTGGGCGCATCCGGTAATCTGCGGTAAAAAGTTATATCTACGCCACGCCGGATTTTTATACTGCTACGATGTTGCGGCGGATTGAGTTGTTGTTTGCAGCCGGTTGTTAGGTTGACTTTCCGCTGGTCTTAAAAACGCCGGTCATTGTTGCGAACCAAGAAAAACACGAAATAAGAATTGCGTGCAATGGCGCAAAGAATGAAGGGGAATTTCCTGATGATTCCACGTTTGGTGGGGAATGATTTTAGTAACCGGTCATCAGTAGTCAGTAAGTGGTATTCAGTTGTTCGTTGTTATTAAAAACCCTTATTTTCCCAAAGCGCCCTTAGTAGCAACCGCATCCATAATCCCATCCACTTATTTTCCCTTATTACAACCTTCACTATTCATGTTGCTTTTTAACAAACAAATTCACAGGAAGGTATTGGAAGGTATGGAAAGAATATTTTTTGGGAGAATTTTGTTGTCAACAGATTTTACAGATTGAACAGATTCGTTTTTTATAAAATTCTGTTCAATCTGCTTAATCTGTTGACAATAATGGAACAAGTCTATTTATTTTTCGTTGCGAATAAAGACATAAAAAACGCAAAGAAAATTGATCCGTTTAGAATCAAAACCTTCGTGTTCTTTGTGCCTTTGTACAAAACATTAAAAAACAAAAGAGACAGTTACCGGTGGAGGTGTTCCAAAATTGACCGCCAAACAAACTGTGGTGCTTGCGAAACACCGACTCAATCGTGTGATGTGAGCAGGCAGAACACCCGAAAATCGGAAAGAGGGATCGTTGGCAAAAAGCATAACAATTTCGTCAAAATTGTATGGCTAAAATTGCGAGTAATCGGCAAACTTGATACAAAAAATCCTACCATGTTTCAAAAAATAATGATTCCGAGTAGGTTGAGGAAATAGTACCCCATAAAGGCGGTTACTGTCAAGACCAAATCACAATAAATCCGTCATGACTTCAAAAAAAAGCCACGCAAAAAAAATTACATGACGACAAGGTTAAAGGTACGTAAAAATTCTCATTACAGCGGCATTAGGGCGTTGCCCTATGCTATAATGTTTTGCCCCTTCGGGGCGTTTTAAGGAACTTAGAGAAAAAGTCTATTTCCGGTTCGGATATTTTGAGCGGATCTTCCATGCAGTTTTACCGAGAAGCCGGAAATAGAAAAGGACAAAGAAACCGCAGAATGTTAATAAAATTGCCGCGATAAGATAATAAAACAACGATTGCATGATCCAATGTTCCGCCAACGCGGTTCCGGCAAAGAACAAACCGGAAAGAATTGCCGCCGGAACCCCAACCAAAACCGCCGACACAACATAAAACCATAACCAAAGTCCCGGTCGTTGCCATAAACTGGACAACGTTTGTCGCGGGAAGTTGCCGTAAAAGGTGTCCGACTCGATCGCACAAAGAAAAAGAACCGGAAAACAAAGGAATTGACCCGTAAAATGCAAAAAAATCAACGCCGATTCCTTGTCGGGCAGGAAAAAAGCGGTTCCCTGCCAAAGAATAAAACCGGGAAAACCGGAAACAAAAAGCAATAGCAACGTCCAACCAACATAAGAAAGACCAAAATCAAGATTAAATGGAATCCAATTCTCTATCCGGTCTTTACCGGCTGCCGTTTCCAGAAAAAGACTGATCCCAAAAAGGAAAAGCAACGTCAACCAAACAAGACTCAAAACCGCCCCAAACCAAAAATTAATCAAAAAGAACCCGCTTTCCGTCAAATTGTAAGAATAACCGGACGGTTGACCATAAACCCGATCAATCAGAATTTGCCAAATCATTGACCGTGCTTTTTCCCCTGTCAAATTGCCAAGAAAACCGCAGAAAATCAGAATCAACATTCTCGCACGGCAACGCCGCTCCAAGAACAACCACCAAAATGAATCAGAAACTTCCCCCGAAACTGTTGACAAGTCCGGCAATTTCGACAAATTCAACGAACCAGACGAATCGGGTGATTTCGGTGACTTTGGTGAATTTGACGAATGAAAAGAATTTTCCGAAAGATGTTGCGGAAGTTTTGAAATCGGTTGCGAAGTTTCCGAAAACGAGGACGGAATCTCCGAAAACGAGGGCGGGGCTTTCGGAGGCAACGGCGGAGAATGAACCGTGAGAACCGGAGGCAATGGCGGAGGAGTCGGTAATGAAACCGCCGCATCAAATTGGCGTTGCTTTTCAATGCGTTTTCGCGCCGCCGGATCAGGGGGCGGTTCATTGGGTGTTGGGGAGCGTGATTCGGATTGAGCAAGATATTCTTCCAACTTGCCATTGCGAACCGCCCGCTTAACCGCTTCTACCTCCCGTTCAATCTCCGATTCCCGATGAATGATTTCACTTTCTTCCTCTTTCTCCTCACTGCTTTTTAAAAATTGATTCAGAACACCGTCCAACATCGGAGGACGATCAATAAAGACCGGAGGCGGAAGCCGATTCTCCATTCGGTTTTGATTCTGTTTTTTCCGATATTCGTCGATTGACTTTTGATTTTCCGCTTTCAGTTGAAAAATATCCTGCCCCGAAATTTCCGGCTCCTGAATCTTATAACCCCCCGCCGCTTCAGGATCGTTGGCAATCAACATGAATCTTGCCGGAACCGCCCGGATTTCCGTCAAACGATCACAATCAGGGCAACGTTTCCAAAGACCAACTTGATCTTCACCGGCATAAAGCCTCGTTTTACAAGCCGAACAAATCACCGGAATCAAACGAACTCCGGCATTATACGGAATTTCCGGTGCAATCGGTTTCTCCGCTTCCTCATCTTTGATCGGAGCAAGCCCCAATTCGTCGTCTTCTATCGGAGCAAGCCGAAGCTCTTCCTCGTCGTGTTCCATTGTTGGCAGCAGTTAAAGGGGTCATGGGTCAACCGAAAAAAATCCGCAATGCCGGAGCCGTCCTCGGTTGACAAGATTGCTTCTCAACGGTTTTTTCCGTTTCGGGCGACTCAACCGGATTGGTTTCGATGGGCGGGTCGTCCGGTCGGGCGTTGTTGTAAAACGCGGTTTCCGGTGAAAAAAGACGCATCTTTTGCATTCGGAGAATTGTTTCCGTCTCGCAAACGGCAACATTGGCAACTTGCGTTTTAGCAGCGTAAAGCGACAACGCCATGAGTGGAAAATACACCGAATAATAATGATATTTCAAATAAAAGACGAGCGGAAAACCGGTTCCGGTAAATTCCGGCTCAAACCATGTTCCGTCATTTCGTTGCCGGTTGAGTAAAAACCGAATTCCGCGTGTGACTGCCGGGTCGTTCATTTTTCCCGCCGCGATCAACCCCATCACCGCCCAAGCGGTTTGTGATGCGGTGGGCGTGCCGCGTCCCCGAAGTGACGGGTCTTGGTAGGAATCCGGCGACTCGCCCCAACCGCCGCCCGGATGTTGATGAGCCAACAACCAGTTTGCTCCGGCAACCACCGCCGGATCATCCGGCAAAACTCCAACCGCTGTTAAACCGGTTAACGCCTGCCATGTCCCGTAGATATAGTTGACGCCCCAACGTCCAAACCAACTCCCG
>JAISQH010000596.1 GCA_031274385.1 Planctomycetaceae bacterium
CAGTCACATGTAAATTAACATTTGCCTGTAATATTGGATAATTTACAAAGGTTAGACAAATGAAAAAGAGGTGATTTTGACCACTTTTGATTTTTGTACAGGACAAAATAGACAGTTACTATTCAAGTTATAAGGGGACACGAGTGATTTTTTATAGAAAGGGAAGAAGTGGAAGAAAAGGTTTTGATTTCGTTGCGTTTTTGTGCGTTAATGAAAATAGCCCGCAACAATATCTAAGATTAGAATTTCAGATCGGCAGAGATTCCGCCTTCGCAATTGAAGTATCGGGAGTTTGTAATGGGAACCGCCATAAAAAGTAACACCGAAGCCCGGCGCGTTTGAATCGGCAAGCCGCCGACAAGATTGATCACCGCCCAACTGCGTTTGGTTGCTGTTGCGGAAAAATAACTGTCGCTTGTTTTGGTGTTTGAATTGATGGTCTTTGAATTCAAACTATTCAGGTTTGACGTAAAATGGGCTTCGACCATGCCGCCCATTCGGAACAACGACGCCTCACCCGGATAACTGTAAAACCAACGCCCCGTACCAATATTGAATCGGAACAATGACGGCTCCGTCATTTTCATTTCGTAATTCGTCAACCCATAACGATTGTCCGTGAATTGCCAGCGATTCTTTCCAAGCGCGAAATCAATTTGACCGAGAAGATGACCAAACGTTTGCTTCCGATCCCATTGAAGTCCGATGTAAGGAACAAAACTCGTTTTGCAATTCTCAATCGTTCCCCGAATCGCATCACGACCGAAACCGGGTTCGTAATTCAATTTCACATCGGGTGCCGTCGGAACATTGAGTCCGATTCCCCAGCAAAATGTAACTTGGGGTGTTCGGTACATGACATTTTTGTAAATCAAACTGAGATTTCCGAATTCGGTATTTTGTTCGGGTTCGGTTGTTCCGATGAGATGTTGCGACGATTTCAGACCGACCAAAACAATCGGAAGTCTTAGTTCGACCGAATGTCGTTGTCCGATTCTTTTTTCAAACCCCAACGTCAAACGGCTCGCATCGGTTCGGGCAACCGCAACAGGATTTTGGCTGCCGGAAATTCCGTAACTTTGCGCTCCGTCAAAAACACGTAAATCAGCGTAAAATCGGGTTGTTACTTCGGCATTGAAATTTTCCGCGACGTTAAGCGCCGTAATAAACATGGACGGCGTTACCGGCATCGGAACAACTTCCGTACGGCGAACAACTTCGTCAACGTCAAGATATTGACGGTTATCATATTTCGGTTTGCGCACCGGATTTATTCCGTAATCTCCGTAATCGATATTGTCAATGCCGTAATTATAAAATTCCGGCGTCGGATTGTAATTCGGATTAGGAACCGCGATCTTTTCTGTTGTCACAAAATTGTAAGACAAAACCCGCGTCGGAATTGTTGTATTGTCGCCAATCATGTTCGGAACCACCGGCAATCTCCAAGATTGCGGCAAATCACGATTCCAAAAATAATTACCGGTTGGAATCAGCGGTTTGTGAGTTTCCGTTTTGGATTGTTCGGGTTGTTCGGATTTTGAAACGGCGTTCGACTTGGTGTTCGGTTCGGCAATTTTGGCAGCGGATTCGGCAACCTGAGCCGATGGAGAAGGTTCAACGCCGCTGTTTTGATGGCGATGGTTATAGTAATAATAATTGTAATCGTAAAACGGTTTGTCCGATTCCGGTTGCCGGAACGGTGGTTGTTTTTCTGCAACGCCGGAAGTGAGGGGAGCAACAGGCGACAACGACGGATAAGGATAGGACGCCGCCTGTCCCATATAAAACGAAGAATGCGTTTGAGAATAAGCCGTTACACTGAAAAAGGCAAAAGCCAAACCTATTCCAAACAGGAAGCGGCAATATTTTTCCAGTACCTTGACCATTGAGAAATCCTTTTCCTATTTGGGAATCTACGGTCGCAAACGACCCGCCTAACAAAGTATGTCTTTCAAAATATCGGTTTTTATTAAGTAAAGTGTTGCGTCCTCTTGGATTTTATCGCGGAGAAAGAACGCTTTTTTTTATAAAATTTCCGGTTTTTCCGATTAGAAAAAATAGGCAGGATATTGCTCGGTTTCAGAAGTTTTGTTGCGAGCAAAGACGCAAAGGACGTAAACGAACGCCAAAATGGGCTTGAACCCACACAATTCGCGATATGTTTTAGGCGGTCATAATCTTAACATTTTTTAAGTTTTGAAAATTGAGAGTCATTAGGTTTTTTAGTTCTTTTTGATATTTTTTGTTTCTATTTCTATTTTTTAGGCATTCAGTGATTCCGGTTTTGAATTGATCGAACTTTTCGTAGTAGAGGTTGTTCAAACATTTTTTCTTGATAAACTTCCAGAGTCGTTCAATCAAATTTAAATGGGGGGAATAGCTTGGCAAAAAAAGTCATTTGATTTTTAATTCCTTCGCGAGCTCCTCCACTTTTTTACAATGTTGATATCGGGCATTGTCCAAAACGATTGTTATCCGTTGACCGCTGTATTCCTTTGCCAATTTCTGTAACATAGTACAAACCGTATCCGCATTGATGTAACTTTCGTTTTTTACGTAGGTTAATTTTCCTGTGACCGCATTATACACACCCAATACGTTCAACCGTTTTCGCCCCGACGGACTCCGTACAAAACATCGTTCAAAACACCAAAGGTAACCTTGAAATGACGAATGAACAAAATGGGCTCCGTCCATATATAATAAAACAACCTTACCCGCGTTCGCCTTTTTAATTTCCGGTTCAAGTTGCTCTTTCTTGAATTGTTCTTATTCGTTAAAATCGGCTTTGGCAGGGAGTGTCCCCACTTTGCAAAAGACCATTCCAATTCGTTTCAAAAAATCACGAACCGCACGCGGAGACAATTGAATACCAGTCATTTTTTTGATACGATTTGCCGCCTCCGTACTGGTCGTGGGCGGATGTTCCTTGAACTCCGCAATAATCTTTTTGCGATACGGTTCAAGTTGGCTTTGAGGACGGTGTTGACCAATCGTTGACAGTTTTTCGATCCCGCCACTCGCATACCAATTGATATATTGGCGAACGGTTCTCACATCCAGATCAACAACTCGTGCAATCTCATAGGGCGTACTACCACACGAATGAAGAAGAACCACCTCAAATCGTACATTTACCCGGCGACTGTACTGAAAACGATGACGACGCAATAAATCACGATCTGCCTCGGTATAAGGATAACGAAACAGTCATTACCTCCATGTAAAATGACTCGGAAAGAAAAACTGAACTAAAACAATAACCTATCTTCGCTAATAAAAAAAGGGGGCTTTTGTGACTGCCGGAAGTATACAATCGATAAAATGAACATGATTCAAAATGAGATTTTAGCAGGAGACGACGATGAATGAAAATTCTCTCAAAATAGCGTTTCACAAACTTCTTATTCCCGAATTGTTTGGAAAAATCAATAACCAAACAGCGATACTCGAAGAAAACGAACCGGACGCAAAATTAAAAATTGTCAACATTGATGAGGTTCCCAATGATTCGATTCTCATCAAAATTGATTATGGACAAGCCTATAACAATATTTTCCGAAATCAAAAAGGAGAACTAAAACGTTGTGATTACATACTTGTTGCCAATCTTAATGAGAACAAAAAGGTTCTGCTGTTTATCGAGATGAAATCTCAATATATTGATGGAAATGAATTGATCCAAAAATTTCACGCGTCGGAATGTTTGTTTGATTATATTGTGTCAACATTAAAACATTTTCATGATCAAAATATTAATTGTGATGAATATAAGAAACGGTTCATTTTGTTCCAAAAAAAACGTATTGACAAAAAGGGTACCCGTCCTTCCAAAGTTGGTTTTGCACCGGAAAATTATCTCTCCATCAATTTTAATTCTGCCGTCCCACCGACACTGAAATCTCTTTCCTGAAACGATATTTTTATATGAATTCTGTTTGCTGCCGTGTCCATCTTTAAACCATTGACTACCTATGTCCGAACAACTTCCCAATCCGATGAATGATTTAACGCAACCGAAAAGGCGGCGGATTTCGTTTTCGTGTTTGTTATTGATTTTTGCGGCGTTGTTGATGCGATGCGATTTTGGGGGCGTTTCTTTTTTCGATGTCGAGTAGATTTTTTTCGGGGTTGGATTTTGGAGAGCGAGTTCGGCGGCGGCGACTTGCCCCGTCACCAGCGGGACTGTCCCTCCCGCCGACGACCCACGTGAAGCCGCGTCAAATAATGAAAGATCGAGAACCAGATCAGATGCGATGGCGTTTTTTTTTCGTTTTCGAAGGCGATTCGGTCACGTCGAATTTTTTCGGGGAACCGGCACTTTGTCCTTTTGATTCCGTGTGTGTCGAATAATGGTTTTAGAATGAATGGTGGCGACTGGGGTGTCCCCAAGTGTTTGGACAGAAAATGGGGTTATATATTGGATAAAACACGTTGTTTCTCTTTGCCCCCTTAAGGGGGCAAAGGGAAAAATTTTTCTACTCTATCTTCACGTCATTGTACACACTCGACGGGACTTTGTAGTCAAGCGACTGATGAGGTCGCTCGTTG